>CAZBHY010000005.1:10922-19116 GCA_964491705.1 uncultured Planctomycetales bacterium | reverse complement strand
GCAGGGTGATGGCCGGTGCGTTAAAATTTCTCAGTGTCCCGGAACTGGAATATGGCTCCTGTTGAAATTCAAACACAAGATCATCCCAGGTCAGCAGGTCGTCTCGGTAGGCCACGTTTCCTTTGACGGCGTTGAGCGTGTAAGGATATTTGGATGAACGGACATCCGCTGTTTGAATTCGTGCGTTGATTGCAAATTTCGGCTGCGCTGGATTGGCCAGAGGCCCCTTAATGGCAATGGCCGCATCGGTGATACCGGTGATCGTCAGGCCGTGAGTTGTGAGAACATCGCCGGCCAGATCAATCCAATCTTCGATGGCGACATTTTGAGCGGCCAGGGAAAGATCCGCATTCCACCGGGAAAAATTTTGCAGGCTGCCTTTCACAGTGATCGGAATACCGTCGGCCATGGCCTGGACATCATTGAGCATGATCGTGTCGTTGATGATATGGATATTCCCGCGAATGTTTTCAACGCGGTTGACGTGAGGCAGCGATCCAGAACAATGTCCTTGGGTCACGGATGTTTGGATATCATATTGCAGACCAGAAGGCGCGGTGGTGTTGTGCGTGATTTGAAAAGAAGTTTCGCTGGGAGAAAATTCGCCGCTGAGGTTGTTCGGCAGGGCAAAGGTCACGGCATCTCCTGTGGCTGTCCCAGATATCGTGAGCAGATCTTTTTTTCCAGAGATATCCAGCGCCATTGCTTCGATCAAAATGGATTGAGCAGACAGCGCGTTGGATTTTTTTATGGACGCATTTTTTAATGTGAGCGGAGCGATTATATGGAAATTCTCTTGTGCAAGGGACAGGTTCAAGAGCGGAATATTCAGATCTCCGGATATATCCATATGATCATGGGCCAGTGAGAATGTCGGTGATGACACGGCGGATTGCAACCGGAGCCCGTCTGGGCCATGGTCAATGCGCAACGTTTTGAGAATAATATCTGGTGCGGTGATGGCGCTGGTATTGAAGGTCAGTGCCGATGGCTGAAGAACAGCATCTGCTGATAAAGCGATCTGGCCGTCGTGTTGCGTGAACTGGACATTTTCTGTGTTGATATTCCCGGAAAAGTTTGTCTTGTCGCCCGATGCCAAAGACGTCATGTTGAGAAAGACAGAACGGCTGGCGATGGCAAGGGCGGCCTTTTCCCAGGAAAAGGTCATGCCCTGCAATTCCGCTGTGCCCTGTGCGGTGATATCGGGCAGCGATGTTCGAAATTCCATCGCAAGATTGCCTTGAGATTTTAAGATGTTGTCCTGCCACACAAGCTGCAGATCCGCATGTTTGAGTAAGGCGAGATCCAACGGGATCGTCACGGAAATGAATGGCAGAACGGTTTTGATGATATCCAAGACAACGGCTTGAATGTTCAGCTCAACGGAGTGTTGAGCCAGATGATAGGTTCCTTTGGCAGACACCTGTGTGTTCAAGGCAGAGATTCCTGCGGACAGAGAGAACTGAATGTTTTGCGGCAGGGCGATGTTGGCCTGAAGATTTGGGATGGCCAGTACTGTTGGCGGAAGAACGCCGGTTCTGTCGCCGATCGCTACTTCGCCTTGGGTCAAGGTGATTTTTCCAAGAAGAATCTGGAATTCTTTGCCATTGGGCGATGGCTTGGGCGTCAGGAGATCAGAGAAATTCCACGTCGATCCTTCGATCCGAAAGACCGCGGCAGAGAAACCGCGTATTGTGATCTGAGGGAGAATAATCTTTTTTTGTCGCAACAGCGGGATCAGGGGGATTTCCGATGAGACTTCTTGCGCCTGGAAAAAGATTTTATCAGGCTGTTCCGACTGAAATATTTTGAGATTTTTGATGAGGATGCCTTTGCCGAATCGATACTCAATGTCATCATAGGTGATATTGCGGTTGATCAGTTCATGCCCTTTTTCTTGAACGGTTTTTTTGAGAAAGGCGGGGAGAAATGTGGAATTAAAATAGTAGATGCCGCCAGCGGCTGCGAGAATGAAGACCAGAAAGATGATAATCAGGATCTTTTTCATAATGTTTATAGTATACCAAAAAATTAAAAAAAGAACGGCCATTTTTTAAGGCCATGGGATGATCACGCATTTATATTTATGCGTGGGATAAATTCATTTTTGTTGTATGGCCGCAGGGCTTTCGGCTTTTTATGTAGTGTATGATTAAATTTAAAAAAGGCCAAGTCTTTGCTGAGATGCCACGTTTATTTTCATTTCGACAAAAATATATGGATATGATATTATCTATCACCAATGGCGATAGGTTGAAAAGGTATTAAATTTTTTCAGCGATCAGTACGAAATCTTTTGTAGACCAACCATCAGGACATGATAAAGGAGGAGAAATGAAAAAGGGAATTATGATCGGCATGCTTATTTCATTGATGGCGCTTTCTGTTCCGGTGTCGGCACAGGAAGAAGCGCAAAAAGGGGCTAGTCAAACGGCGCAGGAACATGCCAGTGACAACGCGATATTTCATCGTATCCCCGATTGGTTTGCTACCAGAGGAAAATCAGAAGAAGAAAAACAGGCGATCTTAGCTGAGCGTCGGGCTGCAAGGGCACAGAAAAAAGCAGAAGCAGAGGCGAAAAAAGCTCAGCGGGATGCCGAGCGCGAGATGAAACAGGCCCAAAAGGGACTGGAAGATGCTGGTCAAAAACAGCAGAAACGCCTGGGTGAAGCAACGAAGGATGCGCAAGGACTGATGAAAAATCAGGGAAAAGGGAAGAACAAATAGGAAAATGTTTTTTTGTTGGAAATTAACATGGGTTGATGGGCAGAACATTTTGGAAGACATTATTTAATCATGGAGTCGAAAGGAGTTGTGATGCAAGTGTTTCGGAGAGCAGCGAAAAAGATTTTTATTTTTGGAATTATTTTTTGTGCTTTATGTATGGTCGGCCAGCAGGCCTTTGCAGAGGATTTTTTTAAAGGATGGACAGGCGACATTTTTGCTGGATATAACCAAACCAATGGAAACACAGAAAAGGGGTCTGGAAGTCTGGCGGCGCAGGCGTTGAAAAAATTCGAGAAATCAGAGATTACGCTTAAGGGCAATGCGTTTTATTCTCAGTCAAACAACAAAATGGATGGCCAGAAATGGGATGGGTTGGCCAAGTATTCCTATGATTTCGGCGATGAAGACCGATGGTTTAATTTTTATCAGGTCTTTATTGATCATGATTATTTTTCCGATATCGACTATCGGGTCACTCCTGCCACTGGATTCGGCTATCATATTTCCCGGACAGAGGATTGGACGTGGGATGCTGATGCTGGTCTCGGCTACAGGATTACGCGTCATCGTATTAATACCGCGGCAGATGACGAGGTTGTGACGGCTTTGGTCCACACGTTTATGAAAAAAAGGGTGTTTGATCAGGCCTTTCTTTCTGAAGATTTGACGGTGTATCCGGGACTGGAATCGGGTTCAGGTGTTGTTGTCCGATCTGAAACAGTGTTTACGAATCCGTTAAGTGAGCGTTGGGATCTGGAATTGAAATATATTGTTGATCATAATTCCGAACCTGCTGCGGACAAGAAAAAAACAGACACACAATTTGTTGCGGGGATGAAATATAAGTTTTAAGAAGTTTTTTGATGATGGAAGCGCTGGTTTTTCTAATCAAGGGAAATATCTTTGACATGATATGGAAAAATCTTTCTGGACGGCGTTGAGGAAGTCTGGTATAAAGGATTTCTGTTTTTATTATAGAATTAATTTATTAGGGAGTGGCGCAGGACAACGCGCCACTTTTGCTGGAAAAGATTTGTCGGGGAGTGGCGCAGCCCTTTGCTAGGGCCAAGGACAACGCGCCACTTTTTCTAGAAAGATTTGTCGGGGAGTGGCGCAGCTGGCTAGCGCACTTGCTTTGGGAGCAAGGGGTCCAGGGTTCGAATCCCTGCTCCCCGACCAATTTTATAAGAAGCCAGGGGTTTGGGTAAGGATTTTTCGCTGATTTTGGTTGAGAAATTGTATGAAGAAGGTATAGTAATGTTAGTTTTGGTATGTTGATGACATGGTCTGAGCGGCCACTGGTGAATATACAGCATCTTTAAAGTTTGTTAAACGGGTAGGCATTGGGTACATCGGTTGTTGCCTTTTTTATTGGATATTTTTCAAGGATAAACAGAGTTTCAACCACCAAGGGGTTTGTCCCCGATAACGAAAGGAAGGCATATGCAAATTGTTAAGATTTTGTGCGCGATTTTTCTCCCACCGGTTGCAGCCTATCTGCAGGTCGGCATCACCAGTCATTTTTGGATCAATATTGTTTTAACGATTTTGGGTGGTATTCCTGGCGTTATTCATGCATTGTGGCTAGTTTTGACCAATAAAAAATAAGCAACATGATGAAATGAGAGAAGTCGCGCCCTATTTCCGTATCATATATTATATCGGGAATAGGGCGTTGTTCTCTTCGAAAAAGTCAATCAATAGATTCTGGCGGAGATGGGACATTATTTTTAATCAAGAAATGGAGATATTTTGATGCAAGAAAATATGGATAAGATTTTCAGCTATTTGGTGTTATATGGGTTGAATGTTGTTTTTGCGGCGTTAATTTTTTTTATTGGAAAATTTATCGCGCGCTTTGTTTCACGCCTTGTTGAACAGATGATGGATAAGGTACATGTGGAAAAGACGCTGGTATCATTTCTAAAAAACTTGACGTATATCGGCTTGATGGTTGTTGTGATTATTGCGGCATTGGGCAAGCTCGGCGTTCAGACGACATCATTGATCGCTGTTTTGGGTGCGGCTGGTTTGGCTGTCGGTTTGGCTTTACAGGGATCATTGTCCAATTTTGCGGCAGGTGTCTTGATTATTTTCTTCCGGCCGTTTAAAGTCGGGGATTTTATTGCCGGCGGCGGAACGATGGGCACGGTGGCGGAGATCCAGATTTTTTGCACGATCCTTAACGCACCAGACAATCGCAAAGAGATTGTCCCGAATTCCAAGTTGATGGGGGACAATATTACAAATTTTAGCGCGATTGAACAACGGCGTGTAGATTTGGTATTTTCGATTTCCTATAAGGATGATATTGAAACAGCAAAAAAAGTTTTAGGGGCAATCGTGGCTGCAGATACGCGCGTGTTAAAATATCCTGAGCCGGTGATCGCCGTTTCGGCCTTGGGCAGCAGCAGCGTGGATATTGTTTGCCGCCCGTGGGTCAAGCCTGAGGATTATTGGGCTGTGCATTTTGATACATTGGAGAAAGGTAAGGTCGCTTTGGAGAAAAATGGGATCACGATTCCTTTCCCGCAGAGTGATGTGCATATTTATCAGGAAAAGGCCTAGTTGATCGAATGGTGGACAGCGCCCGATGTTGTGTGAAACAGGGCGCTGTCTGTTATTATGACGATGTCTGCAATGATGACAACATTCCCATTTCTTCCTATGTTTCCTCACGAGGTTCAGCAAAAAGGCTGGGACGGCATTGATGTGCTGCTGATCAGCGCTGATCCGTATGCGGATCATCCTGCTTACGGCGTGGCCGTGATCGGCCGTTTGCTGGAGTCGCATGGTTATCGGGTCGGGATCATTGCGCAGCCGGATTGGAAAAAAAAAGATGATTTTGTCCGCTTGGGCCGGCCGCGGTTATGCGCGTGTGTGGCCTGCGGCAATGTGGATTCCATGATTGTCAATTATACGGCTAATAAACGCCGACGCCGCAGTGAGAATAAAGGCGGGTACGACGGCACGCGGCCTGATCGGGTGGGCATTGTGTATACCAATCGTCTGCGTGAGGCGTTTAAGGGCCTGCCGGTTATATTGGGCGGCGTTGAAGCCAGTATGCGTCGTCTTGCGCATTATGATTATTGGGATGACGCTGTCCGTCGTTCTATGGTGATCGATGCCAAAGCCGATATGCTTGTTTATGGAATGGGCGAACGGGCGATTATTGATGTTGTACGTCGATTGGATAGCGGCGAGGAGATCAGCGCGATCTGTGGTGTGCGCGGGACAGTGGTGCGTGTGAAAAAAGATCAGATCCCAGCCACGGCTGTGATGGCGCCTGCGTTTGAAGCTGTGTGCAAGGATGCGCATGCGTTCAATCAGGCCTTTCAGATGGAATATCATGAGATGAATCCGTATCAGGGCAAACCATTGGTTCAGCCGCATGCAGATCAGTATGTGCTGGCATTGCCGCCGGCTTTGCCATTGACAACGGTGGAGCTGGACAAGGTTTATGCCTTGCCATATACACGCGATGTGCATCCGTTCTATCAGCCGTTGGGTGGGATCAAAGGTTTTGAAACGGTACGCTGGTCAATGACAGTCGTGCGGGGGTGTCCGGGAGAGTGTAGTTTTTGCGGACTATCCATGCATCAGGGGCGTGTGGTGCAGAGCCGCAGTGAGCAATCGATTCTCGAGGAGGCTAAGAGGATTGCGCAGCATCCGGATTTTAAGGGAACAATCAGTGATGTGGGCGGTCCAACGGCGAATTTGTATGGGGCGCGATGCAAGATGTGGTCTACACATGGCGCATGTTCAAAGAAAAAATGCCTGATGCCGTCGAAATGTCCGTCGCTTGAAGTGAGTTATGCGCGAACGCTGGCTCTTTATCAAGCGATCGGGAAGATCCCCAAGATCAAGCATGTGTTTGTATCCAGTGGTTTACGGTATGATCTTTTGCTGGAGTCTGACGCGCAGGAATATTTTCGGGAATTATGTCGGCATCACATCAGCGGACAAATGAAGGTTGCGCCAGAGCATACCGAGGATCATGTTTTAGCGTTGATGAACAAGCCGCCGTATGCGCGCTATGAGCAGTTTGTAAAAATGTTTGAACGCGTGAATGCCCGTCTGAAAGACCGGCGGTATTTAGTCAGTTATTTTATCAGCGTGCATCCCGGCAGTTGTCTGGAGGATGCGTTTGCGTGTGCATCGAAATTATTGTCCCAGCATGTCCGTCCGGAACAGATTCAGGATTTTTTGCCGCTGCCGATGACCGTGTCGTCCTGTTTGTATTACACAGGCATGCATCCTTTGACGGGAGAGAAGGTCTTTGTTCCTAAGAATCAACGGGATCGGTCGATGCAGCGTGCGCTGGTTCAATCACAGAATGTGGAAAATCAGCCGCTTATCCGGCGGGCATTGACATTATTAGGCCGAGAGGATCAAATCACACTATTTGGCCAGAGGCGAAAAAGGGTCAAGGGAAAACTATGAACGATCGGCAGAGCTACCATATCACCCCTGAACAGATTGCGCGTCATGCGGAGATTTTATCCAACCGTGTGCGCAAACGGTATGATCATCTGCGCAAGCGATTTGCGCGTCAGAATATTGAATGTTTTCGTTTATATGATTGGGACATTCCTGAGGTGCGCGCCGTGGTAGACTGGTATGCTGGGCATGTGGTGGTGGCGGAATATGAACGCACACAGACGGGTCCGGATTGGCTGCCGCATATGGCTCAGGCCGTCGCACAGGCATTGAATATTCCGCCTGAGAAATTGCATATGAAACGCCGTCGGACAAAGACAGAAGAGGGGCCGCGCTACAAAAAGATGGGCAGGTATGGCCAGCGGTTTGTGGTTCGCGAACGGGATTTGAAATTTTGGGTCAACCTGGATGATTTTTTGGATACAGGATTATATTCTGATCATCGCGAGACGCGTGTGATCATTCAACAGCTTGCCAAGGATAAAGATTTTTTGAATTTGTTCGCGTATACCGGCGCTTTTACCTGCGCAGCGGCCACTGGCGGAGCAAAGACAACAGTATCCGTTGACCGTTCTGAAACGCATTCGCGTTGGACTCGGGATAATTTGGAATTGAATGGGTTGATGGGGACGTCACATACACTGGTTCAGTCGGATGTCATGCAGTATCTGGAAAAAACAGCCCGTACCGGTCGACGCTTCACACTGGCGTTTGTTGATCCGCCGTCTTTTTTCCGCGACCAGAAAAAAAATGCTGCCTTTGATATCAGTCGGGATCATCCCATATTGATTCGAGAGGTGCTGAAAGTGATGGCGATGGGGGCAACTGTCTTTTTTTCAACCAACCACCAGCGATTTGAGCCGCGGTTTTCTGGCCTACCAGTTAAAGGGTTGATCGAATTGACACCCAAGACCATTCCGGAAGATTTTCGTAATCAAACGATCCATCGTTGCTGGAGGATGGAGAAGAATTAAGGATAAAGGATAAAGGATAAAGGATAAAGGATAAAGGATAAAGGATAAAGGAT
>CAZBHY010000005.1:0-10822 GCA_964491705.1 uncultured Planctomycetales bacterium | reverse complement strand
AAGGATAAAGGATAAAGGATAAAGGATAAAGGATAAAGGATAAAGGATAAAGGATTAGGGATGGGGGAGAAGCATGCCGATTATTGAGCCAGCGATTAGACCGCCGTCTGAGGCTGGCAGTTTTCTTCTTCAGGTGACACTGGGGTGTTCCGCAGATACCTGCAGTTTTTGCGGTGCATATAAGTCGAAAGATTTTCGCGTTAAAGCAGAGAAGGACATTTTTGCCGATATTCGACATCAGGCATTATGGCATCGCGATACGCGCCGGGTTTTTTTGATGGATGGAGACGCGCTGGTGTTAAGCCATGATAAACTGATTCCGATTTTAGAATGTTTAAATCAGACATTTCCGCAATTGACACGCATCTCCAGTTATGCCAATGGATATAATATCACGCGTAAAAGCGATGCGGAATTGGCGGAGTTGTATGCGCATAAAATGAGTTTGATCTATATGGGTCTGGAGAGCGGCAGCCAGGAGATCTTAGACCGTTGTGGCAAGGTGTCCCGTGTTGAGGAAATGATCCAGGCGGTCCGTCGGGCAGAAACAGTAGGGATCAAATCCTCGGTCATTGTTCTTTTGGGTCTTGGGGGCAAAGCACGCTCACGGGAACATGTGGGTGCCACGATCGAGGCGCTCAATCGCATGCAGCCGCGGTATCTTTCATTCCTTTCGCTGATGGTGATTCCTGATACGCCGTTGGATGATGAGATGCGCCGTGGTGATTTTGAAGAATTAAATGCCTTAGACATGTTGAAGGAGTCTTACGCCATGATCGAGGGGCTGGATTTGAAAAAAACAATTTTCCGTTCTAATCATGCATCCAATTATCTTGCGTTAGAAGGCACGTTTCCCAAGGATAAAGAGAATATGTTGGCGGTGTTACGCCGTGCAATCGATGGGCAAATCAGTTTGCGCCCGGAATTTTTAAGAGGGCTATAGAAAGGACAGCAGATGGCCGATGACCATCATGGGACATCATCATATCGGCCGGGAGGCGTTCGGGATATTCTGACGATCGCCTTGCCGATGTTTATTTCTCAGTCGTTGGATACCGGGATGATTTTCGTTGATCGTCTGTTCCTGGCGCGGCTGAATCCTGAGCTGATGAACGCGGCCATGGGTGGCGGGCTGACCGTTTTTATGATGATGTCATTTTTCCTAGGATTGACAAGTTATACGACGGCGTTGGTCGCGCAGTATCTTGGCGCGGGACGAAAAAAAATGTGTGGGCTGGCATTGACTCAGGCCATCCTTTTTTCAGCAATGGCCTATGTTCCGATTCTCGCCGGGCGACCTTTTGCGTACTGGTTGTTTGATGTGATGGGGGTGAGCGCCAGTCAATTAGGTCCGCAGAAGGTCTATTTTAATATTTTGATGTATGGGGCGGTCATCAGTTTATGGCGTACGAATCTGAGTTGTTTTTTTTCCGGGATCGGACGGACGCGGATGGTAACCGCCGCGTCATTTATTGCCTTGATCGTCAACGTCGTGTCAAACTACGGCCTGATTTATGGAAAATGGGGATTGCCAGCCATGGGCATCCGCGGTGCCGCGTTGGGCACGCTGGCTGGCGGAGCGACAGCGTTGTTTATTTTGGTAATCGCATACTTGCGAAAAAGCAATGTTGTTGAGTTTGCGCTTAAGGAGTCTTTCCGTTTTGATGCGGCAGTATTTAAAAAACTCTTGCGGTTCGGCTCCTCGATGGGGCTGGAGATGTTTTTGAATATTCTGGCCTTTAATGCGACGGTCTTGGTGTTTCATTCTCATGGTCTGGTCACTGCGACTGCCGCGACCATTGTGTTTAACTGGGACATGGTATCGTTTGTTCCATTGCTGGGCATTGAAATCAGCGTGACGAGTTTGGTCGGACGGTTTATGGGGGCGCGTAATGCACAGACAGCGCATCAGGCGGTGCTATCAGGGTTGAAGGTGGCATTGGCGTATTCGTCGGTCATCTTAATCTTGTTTGTCTTTTTTGCAGAGCATCTCGTTGGCGTGTTCCGGCCGCAGCAGGCCGATGCGGTTTTTAGTGAGGCATTTTTGATGGCGGTCACCATGCTGCGGATGGCGTGTTTGTATGTGCTGGCAGAAGCGGTTTTTATTGTATTTATCGGGGCCCTTCGGGGGGCTGGGGACACCTTTTGGGCCATGGTCATGTCCGTGTCGATGCACTGGTGCATGCTGTTGATTTTGTTTGTTGTCCTCCGGGGGATGCGCTGGACGCCTGTTTCCGGATGGGCCGTGATGGTCGCATCGTTTATTGTGTTTACCTTTCTGGTTTTTCTGCGTTATAAAAGCGGTCGTTGGAAATCGATTAATCTCTTTGATCACGAACCAGCTGTGGTGATGACCGACGGGTTCCATGAGACGCTGGATCTATGAGGCCGTTGATCCTTGCTGCGTGATGTGTCCCATTGACAAAGTTAGCCTAGGCTAATATAATTCTCACCAATTATGAGGTGCCGGTGGCTGGGTCAAATCACTGTTCCATCCGGTTACGTATCAGGAGGACAAGATCATGGATGCTATGAACGATTTAAGCGCGTCATTGCAAGATTATTTGGAGGCGATTCTTTTTATTGAAACACAGAAAGGGATAGCCCGCGTCGCGGATTTGGCGCAATCGATGAATGTGACGATGCCCTCTGTTGTCAAATCGTTGACGCGGCTAAAGGAAGCGGGCTTAATCGCGCAGGAACCTTATCAGGATATTCAGTTGACATCCCGCGGCCGAGCCGCTGCAAAAAAGATTTCCCATCGCCACGCTGTTTTGAAAAAATTTTTTATGACTGTTTTGGACATCGATGAACAAACGGCGGAAGAGGATGCCTGCCGGATCGAGCATGTGATCAGCGCCAAGGCCTTTGAGCGGTTGACGGTATTTGTCAATGACAGGAGACGATTATGCCGCGCTTGACGGATATGAAAACAGGATGCCGGTGTTTGTTTGTGCGCCTGAATTCCGGCGGATCTCATCGGGCGCAGCGCTTGGCCGATATGGGTCTTCTGCCGGGGGAACCGTTGAAAATTTTGCAGAATCAGGGCAACGGTCCGGTAACGATTTATGTCAAAGGGTCGCGTATTGCCTTGGGTCATACCATGGCTAAGGCGCTTGAGGTGAGGGAGATCACAGATGGGTAAGACAAAAATCACAGTGGCATTGGCTGGGAACCCGAACTGCGGGAAGACATCTGTCTTTAATCAACTGACAGGTCTGCATCAGGACATCGGAAATTATCCTGGCGTTACGGTTGAGCGGAAAACCGGCACAGTGTCATTTTTGGGATATGAGATTGAGATCACTGATCTGCCCGGCACATATAGTTTGTCGGCGTATTCTGAGGATGAATTGGTGGCACGGAATTTTATTCTCAATGGTCGTCCGGATGTGGTTTTGAATGTGGTGGATGCTTCAAGTTTGGAACGCAACCTGTATTTGACCGTGCAGCTGCTGGAATTAGAGGCCCCGTTGGTGCTGGCGATGAATATGAGTGATGTGGTTCAGCACAAAGGTCTGACCATTGATTATCAAAAGTTATCGCAGGAATTCGGCGTGCCGGTTGTCCCAACAGTTGGTCATAAAGGCCATGGCATTGCTGAACTTCTGCAATGCGTGGTGGATACGTACGAAGGCAAGGCCCCTCGGCATATTGTTCATGTGGATTACGGCCCGGAAATTTTTGATGAGGTTGTCTGCCTGGAAAAGATATTATGTGAATATCCTCAAATATTTTCGGGTCGGTCATTGCGTTGGACAGCGTTAAAAATTTTAGAGCGGGATCCTCAGGTCATGCGCTGTGTGACAGACAGCCCTGGGCGCGATCGGCTGATTGAGCAGCAGCGCAAAAGCCGGGATCATCTTAAGGTGCATTTTGGCGAGGCGGTGGAAATCATGATGGCGGATCGGCGCTATGGATTTATCAGCGGCGCGGTTAAGCCGGCCCGTTCTGTTGTCCATGATCAGTTTGATGCATCGGATATGGCTGATCGGATTATTTTAAACCGCGTATTAGGTCTGCCGATTTTTGCAGGCGTGATGTATCTGATTTTTAAATTTACCTTCAGCGGTTCAGCGCCCCTGGTCAAGGGACTGGGTCGTTTTTTTGAATGGTTGGCTGGCCTAGCGGGTGTGTATATCACACATGATGTGATACGGTCGTTTTTGATCGATGGATTGATTCATGGTGTGGGCAGTCTTCTGGAATTTGTTCCGTTAATTATGTGTATGTTTTTGGCGATCGCGGTGATGGAAGATTCCGGATATATGGCGCGGGCGGCGTTTTTGATGGATAAATTTATGACGCGATTCGGTCTTCATGGAAAATCATTTCTGCCGTTGATGATTTCTACCAATGGGTGTGCTGTGTTGGGGATGTTGTCATCACGCACGCTTGAAAATCCCCGGGATCGTCTGATTACGATGCTCATTACACCTTTTATGATCTGCGGCGCGAAATTGCCGATCTTTGCGGTGTTTATTGCCGCCTTTTTTCCGCCGGAGTACAGCGTGTCGATGATGTTTTTGCTGTATCTGATCAGCATTGTCATGGCCTTGGCAGCAGCGTGGGCATTGCGGCGGTTTGTGTTCAAGGGGGATGTTGAGCATTTTGTTATGGAGCTTCCCCCGTACCGCGTTCCGTCGATTCATGGTGTTTTGCTCAAGACATGGGAGCGGGGATGGGTTTATATGAAGAAGGCAGGAACCGTGATCTTGGTGATTTCGGTGTTGATTTGGGCGAGTTTCAGTTTTCCATTAGCGAAATCAGATGATCCTATCAGTCCGGCCCAGCGCTTGGAAGCAAGTTTTGCAGGCCGTTTTGCCAAGATGACAGAGCCGGTGTTACGACCCCTTGGGCTGGATTGGAAGGCCGGGGCAGCGTTGATCGGCGGGGTGGCGGCCAAGGAGGTTGTCATCAGCACATTTGGAACATTATACAGTCTTGAACGAACTGACGGCATTGATCAGTCATTGACAGAACAGCTGCGCCGTGATCCGGCATGGAATCCGCTCAAGGCATTTGTCTTTTTGATTTTTTTCCTGCTGTATGCGCCGTGTTGTGTGTCTGCGGCGATATTTTTTAAAGAGAGTCGGCATGGCGGATGGACTGCGGCCTTGATGCTAGGAACGACAGTCTTGGCCTGGGCCGTGTGTTTTGTGATTTATCGTGCTGGATTAGTGTTGGGATGGGGCATTTGAATTATTTTTGCGCTTGACTTTATTTCTTGGACAGGGGTATGATACCCGCAGTTTAACCTTTGTGAGAGCAGGAGAACCTATGTTAGCGATTATATTATTAGTGGTGGGCGTGGTGTCGCGGCTGGTTGCGCACGCGCCAAATTTTACTCCAGTGATCGCCTTGGCTTTATTCGGCGGGGTTTATTTAAAAAAACAACAGGCCGTGTGGATGCCGTTGGCGTTGATGGCAGCGTCGGATATTGTCCTTGGTTTGCATGGATTAATTTTTGTGACATGGGGCAGTCTATGGGCCGTTAGCATGCTCGGGCGTTGGCAGAGAGAGAATCGTCAGATGACGCATATGCTGGCCATGAGCGTTGTCTCAGCCGTTTTCTTTTTTGTGGTCACGAATTTGGGTGCATGGGCAATGATGTATCCGCACACACTGGAGGGACTGTTGGAATGTTATGTGATGGCCATTCCGTTTTTTAGGAATTCGCTGGTCAGTACCGTTGTTTATAGCGGCGTGTTGTTTGGCGTATATGAATTGCTTGCGCACAAGGTGAAGAATACGCAGTGGGCATGGATTGCTGCGTAAAGGCACGGAGTGCCGCAGGTCAGGTTATTATTTTATATATTTGTTCTTTCCATATCATATCGGTCCTCTGCGCGAAAGCCTGAGGGTAAAAGGGAAAGCTGGTGAAATTCCAGCGCGGTCCCGCCGCTGTAATCACAGCGCTGCTGAACATGCCAGCGCATTGTGGAAGTCAGAAGGCCTGCCGGTATTTCAGTGTGATTACTGCGAAAGACAGTAAGGCATGCGCATAGATTAGGATAAAGAAACGGGTGCAATCCTGATCGGACATTATGTCTGGTCAGGATTTTTTTATGAAAGGAATGTATGTAATGAACATGGGTAAAAATGTTTTGTTTGTCGCGGCATGTGTTTTTTTATGGTGCAGCACAGTGGCGGCGGAGTATGTCATTGACCTGACGCCGATCGTGGTGACCGGGACTCGCTTGATCGAAAGTCCATCGTCTTTGGAAAGTATTGTTTTGGATGCGGATGAGAAAGTCAATCAAGGCATCTCTGATCTGGGAGAGGCCCTGAGGTCTGTGCAGGGAGTGGATGTGTATTCGAGCAGTTTTGTCAGTGGCGCTGGTGCGGTATCGATTCGTGGCGCGGACAGCGCTTACACGCAGGTGATGTATAACGGGATAAAATTATTTGATCCGATGTCAACTACGCAATATTTTTCTGGATATCATTATGTTCCCTTGTCTGCGTTTGAAAAGATCAAGGTGCTCAAGGGTCCGTATTCTGCCCTGTATGGTTCTGGTGGGATCGGAGGCAATATCCATTTGATCTCTCAGCGCGGTCATGGCCGACCGTCGGGGATTTATCGTCAGGAAATTGGTTCGTATCAGACGTTTCGAGAGACGTTAAAATTTCAGGGGGAAACCGGAGCCTTGGATTATGCATTGCATGCCTCCCGCGAAGATATCGGAGGAATGTATGCGGCGAGCTATCAAAACGGCAATCATGAAACCGATCCGTTGGGAACAACAGCGTTGGGCATGCGTCTGGATTATGATGTGACTGACGCGGTGACCATAGGAGCCATGGGTGATTTTTTTCATTCCCGTTATGAATATGATGGATCGTCTTGGGTTCCTCCATATAATCCGGTGGATGATGATTCCAATGTTGAAAAAAATGGTCAGGGTGTAGGTATGATCTATGTTGAGCATCGAATGTCAGAAGAGTTTCAACAGAAATGGTCGTTGGGGGGTAACCGGATATATCGCAAAGGGCAGGATTCGGGAGCGGATTTCTGGTTTGATGGATCAACCCGTCAGATGAAATATGATGGGATGCTTGACCTTGTTTCTTGGGATACGGTTTCCTTCGGGGCAGATTATCTGGAGGAAGAGGGAGAATTTTTTTATTCAACTTACTCTCCGAAAAGTCAGGCGCATACCAAAGGGGTTTTTGTGCAGAATCGTCTGGAGCCGGTCGATGGATCGCGCGTGGTGACAGGCGCGCGTTGGGAAAAACATTCTGTTTTTGGTCATGACACCACGTATTCTATCCGGGGAGAACAAGATGTTTTTGAAGATGGGACATTTTATGTGTCGTATGGGACAGGGTTTAAAGCGCCGTCATTGTATCAATTATTTGATCCGTCATATGGGAGCGTGAATTTGGATCCGGAACGTTCACGATCATATGAATTCGGTTATGATTATCAGATGAAACAAATGTCATTCGGACAGGCATTTTTTTTGACGGATATTGAAGATATGATCAATTGGACGTGGAGCGGATATGAAAACGCCGGGCAGGTCAAAATCCGCGGGATTGAGTGGTACACGCAGTACCGATTGATCAATCAGGCATCGCTCCGCGCGGAATACACGTATCAGGAAACAGAAACAAAATCTACAGGCGCGCGTCTTGCCCGCCGTCCAGAGAACAAGCTGACATTGGCAGGGGAGTTTCCATGGAAAAAGTTTTTATTTCGCGCTGATGTTTCTTATGTCGGCAATCGTATTGATGCAATGGAAAAGCTCAAGGCGTATTATTTGGCGAATTTTTCAGCAGAGTATCAGGTGCAGGATTATATGAAAGCGTTCATTCGTGTGGAAAATATTTTTAATGAAAATTATGAAATGGCCTTTGGTTACGCAACGCCTGATTGTTCTGTCTACAGCGGATTTGAGCTGAAATTTTAATGTCATGGGATCAATTGCGCGTGTTTAAGAGTCGGAATATAAGCGAGAAAATCCTCTGGTCTTTTTGTTGATTTTTCCGGTTCCCATACTATGATTACTATGAACAGAATCGCATCCCATGATCAAGGAGGGAGGGCATGCCGCATCACAAAGCATTATTTGAGATTTTTGCCAGTGTCCAAGATGCCCATGATATGCAGCGTTTGATGGAAGAGCTGTTAACGCCTAAAGAATTGGAAGATGTATGGCGGCGCTGGCAGCTTTTGGAGGATTTATATCAAGGGGTTCCTCAGCGGGAAATCGTTGACCGGCATAAGATGAGTTTATGCAAGATCACTCGGGGGGCAAAGATTTTGCGCAATGATAATTCAGTCTGTAAGGCAGTGATTGAAAAACGGTTGAAGAAATAGTAAGATAGAGGCCTTAGCAGCGCGCCGCGCAAACATTAATCAGGAGGGTGACGTGAAACACATCATAATGGTGATGGTAATGTGTGCCGTGGGCACAGGGTGCATGTTTGTCAATAAGTCTTATGGTCCAGCAGAGAATGGCCTTGGTTATGAGATCTCCGGAACGTGTGTGGGATATAACTGGGATGACTGTATTCGTCGGGCAGAAGATTTATGTGCGGAAGTCGGGCAAAAAGTCAGCAACCGGTCATTGACAGGCGGTCCTGATAATAATGGGAAGATCGCGATTGTGCCAAAGCGGATTTCTATTCAATGTGAATAGCCCCGGGATGGCAGGCGCTGGTCCGGGTTCAGACGTCGGGCGTGAATGCATTGGGTATTTTTATATAAAAAGGAGCGCGGCATGAAACGCGGTTTCACCCTCATTGAAATTGTTGTCACGATTATCATCATCGGGACGCTCAGCGCGCTGGCCTTTACCGGGTACACAAAGACGGTTCGTCATCAGACATACGCGCGGATCCTATCGGATATAAAGGTTTTTCAATCTATTTTTGAAATTTATGCGATTAAGCGGGGCTGGGGGACGTGGCCGTATCAAACATATATATCAGCGGAGGAATATTTTAAGAAGGACGGGTTTTCTTCATATGAATATCCGAGCAATCCGGCAGGATTTCAATATTTTATTTTAAGTCTGCCGAATACGCTTATCAATGGATTGTATGGGGTGCAGGTTCGAGCATCAGACGGGAAGCTAGTGGTTTTGTATTTGAAAAGGACGCCGGGATCGGAGCCGGAAGGACAGTTTATCCCGTATGCGGTTTATCCGTACTCAGCAGAGTTTGCAGCCTTTTTAAGGAGTGCGGGAAAAATATAAAAGAGACAGAGTTATTGAACAGCATTGTATGGGATGTTGAATTTTTGATTGTCTTTTGAGTGACCCAGTAGCTCAGTTGGATAGAGCAACAGCCTTTCAATGAGCGTATGATTTATGCTGGCCAGAGGCCACATAAATCATTACAGCGAATTAATCCCGTTGATGCGGAGCATCAATCGGGACTAAGCGTGAAAAGATTTTGAAAGTAAATTAAAGTACGCGCCTGTAGCTCAGGTGGATAGAGCAACAGCCTTCTAAGCTGTGGGCCGCACGTTCGAGTCGTGCCAGGCGCGTTTTTATTTTTTAATCCCGGTTGATCATCCATGAAATTTTTAAAATACTGTCTTATCTGGTTGGCCATTTTGATGATCTTTGCTTCTGTAGGCGGCTATACGTATATTCGCCTCGAAGGCAAACATTTGTTTGAGAAACAGTTGGTTCGGTTTTTTGGCCAGCCCGTTGAGGTAGATGATGTCCGTTATTTATTTCCTGTAGGCATTCGGCTGATCGGCTTGAAGATCCACAATGTTTTGGATGTGCAAGACGTCCGGCTGCATTTGCGCGTTCCATTTTTGCTGAAAAAATATTTTGTGATTGCCCGCTTAGAATTGTATCGGCCGGTTTTTCATCTGGTGCGTTATGGGGATAAACAGGTGGATTTTGGCGGGGTCTACTTAAAGCGGGAAGAGGAGAAATTTCGAACGCAATCCACGCAGGCCCAATCCCGCATTTTTCAAGGGATTATTGTTGATATTTTGTCTATTGAAGACGGCGAGGTGATGATCGTAGATTTGGCCGTGGACGATCCGGTGAAATATGAAGTGACGGAGATGAAGGGTAAGGCGATGCAAGCTGTTTATCCGTTGGAGAATCGTCAAATTCGGTTTGATGTGCGCGGTTTGGTGCGTAGCACTGGTGGAAAAAGTTTTTTGACGCTGGCAGATGTTAATGCGATGGGATGGATGAACTGGCCTGCCAGGGCCATGGACGTGGAGGTTGTGATCAGTCAGCCGGCCGGGCTTTCCGCGAGAATGACGGTGAAAGGAAAAGATAATCAGGCGCAGGTTGAGGGACGTTTTGAGGTTGATATGACCAATGCAGCTGTGTCAGGAGTGGCCAAGGAGCTTCCGATTAGCGATTTAGGCGAAGTGGTTTTGGGCGCGATGAGGGCTTCTCAGTCGAAGTTGGCATTGAATATTCATTTTGAAACGGAGATGGATGCTTTTTCTTTCGGCTTGGTGGATTTTCAAGGGGAGTGGTTGCATTCGGAGAAGAAGAAAATCGGAACTGAACCGGCAGCGGGGACGTTATTCGGAATTCTTCCAATGATCGCAGGCGGAGCGCCAAAACAGTAAGGGGCGACGCGTGTGTGCTGATGTGAAAAAGGCGTTGATTGGGGAAGAGTGGGGGCGAAGGAAGTTCTTGTCAGCGAAAGATTTTTTGCTAGAATAAGGCCTTGTTTTGACCGGTGGAACACATGGTGGCTGGCTGACTTGTTGGAGAAGGATTGGTGGAAGTCAGCACGACCGACCATGGTGTTCTGGATAAAAGGATTGATGAAACATGGTGGCTGGCTGACTTGTTGGAGAAGGATTGGTGGAAGTCAGCACGACCGA
>CAZBHY010000004.1:26818-27440 GCA_964491705.1 uncultured Planctomycetales bacterium | reverse complement strand
GGTAGCTGTTTCTGCGTTGGGCATTTTAAAACATACGGCCGTCTGATCCTTTTCCATATCGATATTTTTACGCAAAACACGCCGTTCAACACTGAGCAGCCGATCAAAAATAGGCGGCGTCAGCAGCGTCGTCACAAAAGTCATCATAATAGCCAGACTAAAAATTTTGTCATCAATAATACCCATTGATAAACCAATACCGGCAACAATCAAGGCCACTTCACCACGAGGGATCATGCCGACACCAATACGCAGCGCTCCGTACCGATTAAAATTCAAGAAAAGTGCTGGAAAACTACACCCAATGACCTTGCCTAAAACAGCAGCCACAATATAAAGCAGACCAAATCTCAAAATAAACGGAGACAACATTTCCTGCATATTGATCAGCATGCCCATGACACAGAAAAAGACTGGAACAAACAGCCGCTGAACAGTTTCCAATTTTTCCTGAATCAAAAAAGACAGATCGGTTTTTGACAAAGACAGCCCAGTCACATAAGCCCCGATAATCATGGCCAGCCCGGATCGTTCAAAAATCCCGGAGATAAAAAACGCAATAGCCAAAGCCAAAATCGGACTCACATTGCGATCTGCGATACGTTTCAAAGCCCCGCCGATC
>CAZBHY010000004.1:0-26808 GCA_964491705.1 uncultured Planctomycetales bacterium | reverse complement strand
CTCATCCAACAAGATGTTGAGCTTCGAAAAGGCCCAGGGAGAAATCATGAGGGTGGTAAAAATTGCCCACATCCCGATGGCCTTAACAGAAATCAGCGAAACGTCCATCCAGCTAATCGTATGAGTTTTCACCATGCCAATAATAATGGCCAAAACAATAATGCCAAGCACATCATCCATCACGGCTGCAGCCAAAATCGTCATACCTTCCGGAGAATTCAGCCGCCTTCGGTCAGAAAGAATTCGGGCGCTGATTCCCACAGACGTCGCCGTGGACATCACCCCTAAAAATAAAGGAACTGGATCAAAAAACCCTGCACCCGATCCGCCCAAAGACTTCATTAAAAAAACACCGACCACATTGCCAGCCGCAAAACTAAAAATAACGCCAGAGAGTCCAACCACTGATCCAATGAATGAAAATTTCATAAATGCAGATAGATCGGTTTCCAACCCGGTTAAAAAAAGCAGCAAAATGGACGCAATGGTTGCAATACTATAGAGCTCCAGTGAAATCGGAAAACTGCCAACCATGGGGAACAGCCCCTCAGAAAAACCCGGTAAAGACAAACCCCCTAAAAAATAAGGGCCGATCACAATTCCGGAGACCAACTCCCCCAATACAGGAGGCAAATGTAATGCCTTAAAAATCCGTCCGCCAGCCCAGGCAACAATCAAAATCAAACTTAATTGGAATATCAGGATATTAATATAATGGGACATGCCTTGCTCCGATGCCGCACCATTCTCCGGCTGGGCAAAGGCCGAACCCGCCCATAAAAGAAAAAAAACCAATGCCATTGCATAGGTTGACGCGAACCACTGAAATTTTTTCATAAAACTCCAACCTTCCTTAAATACAATAATATTGTTAGTAAAAAATTTTTATTATTCTGACTGAGATAAAACAAGAAATCAATGGCCATTTTCATTATTTTCACCATCCCCATGCGTCCGGGCTTGCCCCGATCAGGCCTAAAAATTAGCACGCCCATTCTCGAAAAAGACCACAACATGTCCGCGATACGCATCAGTTTCCTCAGGGGCATCCCCATCGCATCAACGAAACGGTCGTCCTCAACATCAACAGCGCCATCGTGCGCATCGATTATCGCGTTGATCTGGAATCGTCTTGGCCTATTAACCTATTAACAGCTGACATTATGATCACAATTGATCAAACAATCAATAGCGCACGAAAGGCGCATCCAAAATTTCCGATGCGCCTTTGCATTGTTCCGTTGCTCACTGTCCCAAAGAACCTAAAGATTTTTGAAGCTCTGCGACCTTCGCCTCAGCGACCTTCTTTAACTCAACCTGAGCTTTGTCTAAAATCGTCTTTGCCTTATCCGAATTCGCGTCCAAACTACTCAAAACATATTTCGCGGTATTAACCGCATCATCAAACTTCTGACTGTTTAAAAACGCATTGGCCTCTTTCACAAGATAATTCACTTGTTCTTCGACTGTTTTTAACTGCATGGCCTGCTGAATCGCCTCTGATGAACCCTCAGATTGCGGCTTCTGAGCGCACCCGGCCATTGCCACTGCCACTACACACATCATGACTGCTGCGGCTAAAATCCCTTTGCTTTTCTTCATACGTCCCCCTTTTTTTAAATACACAGTTTGTATTCCACCGTCATGCCTTGGCCGACCCAAACACAGCGATAAGTCTTTAGAATCAAAAACATCAAATCCATTTTTTTCTTCGAAAATAAATGACCATCGCAGCGACCACGCTGATCATGATCACCCAGATCCCAGCGTATCCCCAGCGCCACCCCAACTCCGGCATATGCTGAAAATTCATTCCGTAAACACCCACGATAAAGGTCAAAGGAATGAAAATCGCAGCAAACATTGTCAATACTTTCATGATCTCATTCATCCGATTGCTCATCATCGATAAATGGACATCATGCAAACCAGACAATATTTCCCGAAATGATTCAATGCTATCAACCACCTGAATGGTATGCTCATAAAGATCGCGCAGATAAATCCCCGTGGTCTTTTTGATCAATTTGGATTCACTGCGGACCATTCCCCCAATGACCTCCCGCAACGGCCATACCTGTTTTTTTAAAAAGATCAAATTCCGTTTTGCCGTATGAATCTGCCGGGATATTTCATCCGAATATTCTCTTAAGATCTGGTCTTCCAGTGCATCTTCCTGTTCATCAAATTTTTCAAGGACAAAAAAATAATGATCAACCACTGCATCTAAAAGACAATACGCCAAATAATCTGCCCCCATTTTTCTCAATCGCCCTTTGCCGAACCGGATCCGGTTGCGGATCTCTTCAAAAACATCCCCGGGTCTTTCCTGAAACGAAATCACATAATTGGACCCTAAAAGTAAACTGACCTGCTCCGCTTCAATCGCCTCATCGGCCGCCTTCCAATAAACCATCTTAATTAAAATAAAAAGATACGTGCCGAAATCATCAATTTTTGGGCGCTGCCCTGTCTGCACAATATCTTCTAAAATCAATGGGTGAATGCCAAAATGCGCGTCAATTTTCTGAATAATAGAAGTGTCATGCACTCCATCAATATTAATCCAAGTGACTGATTCGCGGTCGCGCAGATCATAACAGTCTTCAATCTTGTCTACTGAGCGCTCTTCAAAACGATTCTCATCATAATCAAAGATCGTAATTCGGACATTCCCGTCCGATCCTTCTTTTGAAACGATCGCAGTGCCTGGCGGCTGTCCAAGCGTTGGATCCTTTTCAAAAACACGCGCTTTTCGTATTCGGTGTTGCATGGTGCTCCTCCACGTTCAATCAGCTGCCACCGTTCCCTGCGACCTGCCAAATGACAATGAGCATTGATTATAATTCATATCCTAGCTATCCCCAAAGACTTTTCTTTTCAACGCAACTGGACGCCGCTCATCAACCTGATCCCCACCGGGAAACTTTCCCGCACTCTATGCAATGATGAGAACCCCGCACGACCAACACGTCAATATTCCTGAACCGGCCTTTCTTCCCCGACACGGATGCAATACCCTCACACGTCAATATTCCTGAACCGGCCTTTCTTCCCCGACACGGATGCAATACCCTCACAACAAAAAAGCGCACGTCCTTACAGAACGCGCGCTTTCCCAAAATAATATGTCCTTCTCACCATTGAACTTCATCCCGATGCTTACGCAAATAACGATTCTTCGCATCGTTCTTATGATTCTTTTTGCCTTTCTTCGGATCCACAAAACTATTTTTCCCCATCCGCCGTGTTTCGTCCTCGCCTTTTTTTAACGATGGCGCCATCCTTAACAACCGCTCTTCCTGCTGATATTCATCATCCAAATCCTCGTCGTCCAAATCCTCATCATCAAAAATGCTGCTGTACTCAAAATACTCTGTGACCATGCCTGTGGCTCCTTTAACACGAAATCTTTTAATCGATTTCGTCTTCTTCCAGCAAAATCGGCTCTTCTAAATAAAGAATCACAGCAATCTTCTGTTGATCATCACGCGTGATAAATCCGATTTCGACCTCAGCTCCTGGCCCAATCGCCGCTAAAGACGCAGCGTTTTCAACTTGAAGATCAGGGCTTAACTGATATGTCTGATGAATATATTCATTATTTTCATAGGCATACTCCTGCAGCACCAACTGATCTCCAGTCAATTCCACCACCGTACCCCAGCTATAATCCACTTCTTCCTCAAGGCCCTGCTCCTGCGCCTCCAACGGAAATGGCGGCGCGCCTTCGTCCCCTGCCTCCTGGGCCAAGACAAAAAACGGAGCGATCAAAATGAACAACGAAAGAACGCCAACACCCCACAACGTTTTATCGATCTTCATCGTTATCTCCAGCGATTCCCGGTTAATTGAGCAGCCAATGTTTATCGCCTTTTCGAAAACCCTGCGAAGCCACCCTAAAGAAAGTGCTCAGCAGGCTGAGACTCCAAGCGGCCGGTAATAAACCCGCGGCAATTTGCGGCACCGCAAGAACACTCAAACGGCTTAAAAAGCTTGGGTTCCGTCTGCGCATAATCCATGGTGATAATTTCCCCCGGATGAATGTCGCGCCTAGCAATAAAAACACGACGCTTCATATCACAATACAAGTTTGGATCACAAGAATGCAGAACCTTACCCATAAAATAAGGATCATGAATATGCAAATTCGGGCCCAACGTCAGGGAAAACTGTGTAATAAAATCGACCAAATATCCTGTAAATCCGCACACAATCTCACCTTTTAAAAAATACGATCGTGAGACAACACCCTCCCCTGCGCCATCGCTGATCTTGCGAATTTCAAATTTCTCTGGGGATGGTTCATGACTAAAAGATGGTAAAGAGTTTGGATAGAATCGTTTCATCTCATCAGCACCTGGTAATTGGTTGATGTTGGGTTAAAAATCTCCTGAGCAAACTGCAACGCGTCCTCTTCAGAAAACGTCTTGCAACTAAAAACATCAAGATACATATCCCTCGCCTGATCATTGGTATGAATCGTAATGGCGCTGGTTTCAATCAACTGAACTGCAGAAATTCCTTCTTGAACACCGTGCCCAAACCGCTCAACCAATGGATCTCCAAACGCAACCATATCAATACGCGGAACCAATGTTTTCACAAAATCAGCGATTTTCTTCTTATCTAAAATGTTTTCATTACAGCCTCTAAGCGTTGCAATAAGATGTTTTCCATAATAAATAACACCATTTGAATTGATGACTCGATACTCTTTCAACGCATTGCCTCCTTATGGTTAAAAAGGAATTATGAACTCACCCGTTTTCTCCAATACAATAATCTCTGCTGCTAAAAAAATAAGCCTTCCAATTTCATCCTAATGCATTCTGACGCGCCTGCTTACGCCTCTCATCCATAACATATCACGGCCACTTCAAAAATAAATAGATAAATAAAAAAACACACTCGAGTTAAAAAGTTTTCAGTTTTCATAATATGTTTATTAAAAACCGAATAACTTCAAAACCCAAATGCGTTATTATAATTTCTTTCTTTCCCAATCAGGCACTGAGCACTCGCCTTAACCTGACGCCTAAAGAGTCATTCTCTTTAAGTCTCTTTCGGGAACTGCTTGCTCCTCGTAGCTATTTGCTAAAGAATAACATATTTGAACGTCATGTCAAATATTTTTATTTTAAAAATATACCGACGGGCCACTGGCGTAGGACAAGCTGGATATCAAAATTTATTCCTGATCTTAAAAAGCAGCCGGTCATCCATGACTTGGGGATGAGAAGGCCCACCTGAATCTGTCCTTTGATCTTGGACCTCTTTTTCCCCCAATATAGAAAAACGATCCGTGATTTGATACTCCCCTGAAATCTTATATTTATCGCTCTCTTCCGCTGTAGTCTGGCGCTCAACTGCATATCCTGCCTCTAGGCGGTCAGTCAAACCTACCCGAACGCCCATCGTCCCTGCCTGCTGATCATACTCCAGAGATACACGACGAATCCAATCCACAAACCAGGACATGGCCTTATTGTCACTATAACCGCTTAAAAAATAATCCAAAAAATCCTTCGCCACACCTGGAGACATACTTTGTTCTTTCAATCCCCGTTCCGTCTGAGCCCATGACTGATTGGTCGCGATCATCATAAGCAATTGCTGCTGAGGCAGCCCAGACGAAGATTTTATATAAAGATCCGGTCTCCCAAACGATCCTTTCAAAATGATATCCATGTCAACCCGCTCAACCCGGCTATTGGCCCGGATATCAAAACGTGGATTCATCGGATCCCCTTCAAATACCAGCGTTCCCTCATCCAAAAAAATCACCGCAGTCCTTTTGGCCGACAACATCCCCTGGCGAAAAATCGCCTGCCCATACAGATTATGCTGGCCATTGGCGCCCTTCCAATTTAACCCAAATGTACAATGCGACTTCTGAAAACCAACCCCATCCCGCCTTATTTCGCCGATATCGAACGATCCCTTAAAGGCCATGCCTTCTTGACCCCCCTCAAAATCAACATCCACCTTGTGAATCTCAGCGCGCAAGCGGAGCGGCAATGACACCGGCAGCCAGGACAAATCGTCACTGACAAGCATGCGTGTATGAGCGTTGCCCACCAATCGCCCTTCTTGAATGTCCGTCTCAAAAACGATTGGATCCGAACCCGGCAAGACCAGCCTGGCATTGTGCACATAGCCTGTCACACTGTTAATGCTCAAACCGTTCATCTTAATATACAATTTTTGTATCCTCAGCCGATTGGGAAGAGGCAATTCTTTAATATCTATCAATTCAACATTTTCAAGCGTAATGCCCCTGGCCAAATCTCCCAGCACCATGTCCCATGACCATTCGTCCTGAGCATAGTGAGATGCCGCCCTGTTAAAAACAAAAACTGCGCCGAAACGGGTAAAAAAAATCAGATAAAAAACACCCGCGATTAAAAAACCGACAACTAAAATCATATAAATAAGTTTTTTTACGAACATTGTCATGGCAAAAATCCTTACCACACGAAAACTGCTGATATTGTGAAATACTGCGGATCAGACCCACTCTACATACGATAAGATTAATATCTTTTCAAACTGGAAACTATCAAGGAAAGATAATCAACAATATGGCGGGTCACCAAAAAATTGCGGCGCGTATATTCCCGCGCATTATCACCCATCCGTTGCGCATATTCGGGGTTATTCAGAAGATACCGAATCCGATAGGCACATCCTTCCACAGAATTAACGGTCAAACCTGTTTGGCCGTAAACAATCTGAACCGTAATCCCGCCGACAAATCCCCCGATGACCGGACGCCCTTTCCACATGGCCTCAGCCACCGTCAAGCCGAAGCCTTCTTTCAATGATTTCTGCAGCACCACTGTTGCCCCGCGTTGCAGCGCATTGATTTCAATATGAGAATCCGGAGGAAGATCTAAAATAAAAATATCCGGATCCTGCGCTGCAGCAGCTTCCACCTCAGCAAGAACCTGCGCACCTTCCGGATCATCGGCCGCGCCGCCACCAGCCAAAACCAAACAGCAATCATTGTATTTTTTCACCATCTGATAGGCCTGAATAACGCCTAACGGGTCTTTAAAACGATCAAAACGCGAAACCTGAAGAATCACCGGCCTATCCTTTGGAATCTGATAGCGCTGGAAAACCTCATCAATCACATCCTGTGGCAAATCTTTATTTTTATCACTTAACGGATCAATCGACGGATACATCAAATACTGCGGAATCGGCAGGCGCTGAGAAAAACTCGGTAGGGAAAAAATCGCGCCATCATACTGCGTCACATATTGTTTCAAAAAATTCCACACCTTGCGCTGAGGATGAGAGGCATCAATATGACACCGCCACAACCATGTTGATCCTTTTTTCTTTTTCTCAACAAGCGGGGCTGGCTGTGGATCATGAATGATCACCATATCCGCGTCCATATTCATTGTCCGCCCATTATCCTGACAAGTCTGCACATAATTCTGATACATCTTTTGAGAAATATCCTGTGCCGTGCCCTGAAGTGCATTATGAAAACTCTTAGTGACTTGATAAAAGTCCGGATTCCCCTCAATGACATCCCATCTGGTCTGAAGGCCCAAATCCTGAAAGAGAGGCACCAATCGATGCAACATCTCTGCTACGCCCCCGCCCCAACGGGTTGAATTGACATGAAGAAGGCTGCGGCCCTGAACCATCTCTGCCAGACGATATCCCAAATCAATCGTTCCCTGCGGAGCGATCGTGCGATATGATTCCCAGGTCTTGGCCTTGTTCTCCGCCATACTCATTTCCCCCCTTCAGACAATGCCTGATCACACAGTGAAAGAATTTTGCCACGCAGCCCTTCCAAACTATACATGTACGCATCGATCTTCTCG
Source organism: uncultured Planctomycetales bacterium (assembly GCA_964491705.1). Lineage (GTDB taxonomy): Bacteria > Omnitrophota > Gorgyraeia > Zapsychrales > JANLHA01 > JAKLFA01. The sequence goes on along the minus strand of CAZBHY010000004.1, from coordinate 18,958 downwards.
ATCTTGTCCGCCAGACCTTTGAGACTCAGGACATCCTCCAGCCAGATCGAAAAGTCGCTTCTGCCGCGCTTCACCCTCAGCCTGGCCTCAAACGTATGGTTATAGATCGCGCTGGCATCCACCACCGCCAAGGAGTTGCGGAACTCCTGCAAATTATTCACAATCAAACGGGTTGGCACTTCAATAATATGTGATTTCATGAGATAAAACGGCTGGCCGTAAATAACCGCTGGCACGCGATTGATTGCGCTCAAATGATTTTCAATGACCTCGATCAATGCACTGCGAATGTCCTCTAAGCTGCTATGTGACGATGGCGTGATGGCGGATAATTTTTCCCCCAGCACTTTATCCCGGACCTGAATCGCGGCCCAGTTTGCAAAATCATTGTGGTATGGTCCGACGATATAAAAATGCCGCAAAAAATAACTGTGGGTATGATAATAGATCGCATCATCAGGAGCTTCTTCAATTAACTCCATCAGCCTGGCCTCATCGTCGGCCTTCAATCCCGTCAGCTCCTGAATCTCAATACAACCAGTGAACGCAAATTCCTTCATAACCCATCTCCCAATATGCGATTTTTTTTATTGTATAACGATTCCACGATTTATGCAAACCCCGTTTACCCCAAAAAACAAAAAAAGGCGGTCTCGTTAAGAGGCCGCCTTTTCCCCGCTATGTGAAGAATATTATTTCTTCTTAGCGCAGCATGATTTTCCAGCCGCTTTTTTTGGTGCGGCTGCTTTCTTCGCTGCTTTTTTTGTCGCCATTTTCTTTCTCCCTTGTTAGGATGATGATTAACAAAAAACGCCTTCAAGTCGAAGCCAATAACCCCGGCGAAGTCTGCCGGAACCATCAACTTAAAAACTCAAAAGCGCTTTATCTTTCTTCCCGTGTAGGTGAACGGTCTTCAACCATTCCTGTGGCCTGAACACATCAGGCTCCTGTCGGAAAATCTACTCCTATTATAGGCCTTGAGAGAAAGAATATCATACTTTAAGGCCCTGTCAAAAATAATTTGTGAAATTTTTCCGTTGATCGTTTGAACAGATAATTCCATCAGCGCCCATGAGCATAGATACGGCCCTTTGACGGATTGAAATATCCATTCATCATGGCAGGATGCCTTTCATGGACATCGCGCATGACCGCACGCATGCCGATCATTCCGTCGGGGTCTGGATGGTATTTTAAACTACGAAAATATTCGGCGGGATCAAAATTCAAATTGCGCCATTGGATCATATCAACCGGGTTTCGGGAAAGCAATTTTTTCAATGCATCATGTTCTTCTGCAGCATCCGTCAATCCTGGCATCACCAAATAATTCAGAGAAACAAATCCTCCTTTCTTCTTTGCAATGGAGATTGATGCTACAACATCATCAAAGGCATATTGACGCGGATGATAATACGCATGATATAAATCTTTTTGCGCGCTGTTTAAACTCACGCGCATACTGTCAAGACCTGCATCAAATAAACGCGCAATCGCCTGAGGCAGGCTGGCATTCGTATTAAGATTGATCATGCCCTTGCGCGTTGTGCGCCGTATCAAGACAATAGCCTGCTCAATGGCCTGAGCCGCCATCAATGGTTCCCCTTCACAGCCCTGGCCAAAGCTGACCACAGGATCCTTCACATGACTCATATGATAGAGCGCGACTTCCGCGATTTCTTCAGGCGTCGGCACAAAACGAATGCGCGACTGAGTCTCCGGTATTTTCTTCTTCGGCTGATAGGAAATGCAGCCCAAGCACTGCGCGTTACAACTCGGAGATGTCGGAAGAGGCGCCTCATAGCGTTCAAGAAAAAAATTCTTCGCTGCCGGGCATCCATTCACGCACGCACAATTTTCTAAGTGAACAATCAAACGATTGCCTGGAAAAAATTTTTTGATTCTTTTGATATTGCGCCGCATCGCAGTCAAATCCATATAACGCGGATCCTGTCGCAGCTCCCGATCGACGCGGATATGCGGCGTATAAAATGCTCCCCGATAAAAAACAACCGCGGTATAAGAAAACAGCGGCAAAGGGACACTGGCCTGCGCCTTTAAAAAAGCCGCACTGAATGTCCCGGTATAACCCGGCGCCAAAAAAGCTGCTACCGGAAAACATGGATTTCCTGGAAACAATGGATGCTGGTCCACATGCACCATCTCTCCGCTCTGGGGGTCGATCGCCACTGCAGTCCGCTGCGGAAGCATCAAGAGCTGACTGCACGGCGGCAGTGGCTCCAAATCGGTTCTGGAAAAACGATAAAAGCTCCCGGCCTTCATCCCGCAGCCCTCTAGAAACGGGACATTGGATATTTTGCCGTTACGATCGGATACCAATAGCTCTGGAAAAAAATAATTCGCCATAAAAGATAAAATTTGTCATTCGTTTCTTCGTGTTTTTGTTATGATAAGATTAATAATGAAAGGCCGGTCATGCAAATGCATTCTGATATATTTTGGACAGCGGCACTGCTTATTAATATTGTCTTATTGATTGTCATCCTGTTAGATCGACGATCAATTTCCCAACTCAAGAAATGTGTTAAAGAAGAGCGTTATAAACGCCTGACTCCTTTTCTGAATCTCGCAATCGACCGGGACCAGCTCGCGCTGCGAATCGTCAATGAAGGTGACACCCTGGCTCAGAACATCACATTGGAGGATGTCTTAACAATCGTTGATGTCGGATTTCAAAAAAAACTCCTGTTCCGGTTTCCGCCAATTGACTCTTTAAAACCCGGTGATTCATCGATTCTGAATATTGAAGCCTTTGAAGGAAATCAACCTGTCCCACCAGCACTGCTCAAACAACTCGGAGGAGTGCTCATCGCAGCGTCATTCAACATCTCCATCCGCTGCCAGAATATGGCCGGCGCCGTCTTCCTCACCACTCTCACCAAAGAAGGCCCGACCTGTAAAATAAATACGATTACCCTCATCGAACATGCTGCACCATCAAAAAAATTATAAATACAGATCCCTTTCGCCAGATTCAATGCGTCGATAATAATTCATAAAAAGTTCGAGCGCGCTGGGATTAGTCGCGCGCACTTCCTCAATCTCTTTCTCAATCAGCGGCTGAGCAAGGCGGCGTGTTTCTTCTCCAGCGAAATCATCCACCCATTCCTTAAAGGTCAAAATCGCATTGAGTTTACAAAATTTTCCTTCCTGACCAGTGCGCAAGAGATCCATAATGCATTCCCCGGTGCGGCCGCAACGATACCCTGCTGTACAAAATGACGTAATGTGTCCCATCTGAATAAACATCCGGATCACCTCATCCAGACTGCGTACATCACCCAAAATAAATTGCTGCGTCTGCTGATCCTGATTCTTTTTGGAATGATGGTAGCCGCCCAGATCAATATTCGATGAGGCATCTGTTTGTGTAATGCCCAGCGCAACAGCCTCATGACGCATCTCTGCGCTTTCCCGAGCCGTAATGATCATGCCCGTATACGGTGCCGCCAGACGCAAAACAGTAATCAGTTTTTTAAAATCCTCATCCGACACACGATACGGTGCGAACTGATCCAAGGCGACATTGAGCGCCGGTTCCAAGCGTGGAAATGAAATCGTATGTGGCCCAACACCGAAACATCGTTCCAATTCCAACGCATGATGAATCAACCCCATCACTTCAAATTTCCAATCATAAAGACCAAACAAAATGCCGATCCCCACATCATCGATTCCTGCCTCCATGGCCCTATGCATCGCATACAACCGCCAACGATAATGGCCCTTGATCGTATGAGCCGGATGAACCTTCTGATACGTCGGGAGATGATAGGTTTCCTGAAAAACCTGATATGTTCCAATGCCCGCTTCATGAATTTTTTTCAAATCATCAATCGAAAACGGCGGGGCATTCACATTCACCCTGCGGATGCCGGCCTCATGTCCTTTCACCTTGACTTTGACGTTATAAATCTCTTTAATGCTTGATACAATATAATCCACGTCATTTTTCGGATGTTCCCCATAGACCACGATCAAGCGCTTATGCCCGATCTCCCCAACAAGGGCCTCTACTTCTCGGCGAATTTCCTCATGTGTTAAAACTTTCCGCGGGGCATTGCTGTTCTCGGTTTTAAACCCGCAGTAAGCACAATTGTTCACACAGTGGCTTCCCAAATATAACGGAGCAAAGGTTACAATCCGGTTATCATAAACTTTTTTCTTAACCTGAAACGCGGCCGCGTGCATCTCTTCCAAAAGATCTCTGTCCGTCACCTGAATCAACGCCGCGGTCTCTTCTGGCGACAGACTCTTGATCGCTAACGATTTTGCCAAAATATCTCTGACCATTTTCGGATCAGGATTCTCGGCCTTTTTCAGCATGCGCGGAATGTCCTGCTGAGGAATAAAATCGTTCCCATCAACCAGATATTTTTCAATCTCATCTTTTTTTATGCGGGCGTCACACCACGCCTTGATATCCCTATGCGCCAACGTCATGTCAAACCCCTTTTTTTAAAACTTCATCGTGAAATGCCTTCAGCGCTGAAGGAAACGGCGCCAAAACCCTCTCGATCACGCCCTGCGTGACAGAAATGCACGCGCCATAATTTGTAATGGGCACCCCAGCCTGGCGCGCCTTTTGAATGCGAAACAATGTCTCCCTGCGAGTCAACATGCATGACCCGCAATGGATGACCAACTGATAATCTTTCAAATTTTCCGGAAAATCCCGGCCCGCGCATGTATCAATACGCAAATCACCGCCAACATACTGCTTAAGCCAACGTGGAATTTTCACCCGGCCGAGATCGTCTTCAATAGCATGATGAGAACAGGCCTCTGCAATGAGCACGCGATCATTCACCTTGAGCGATGCAATCGCAGCCGCGCCCCGAGCCAATTCATCAAGATCGCCTTTGTATCGCGCGAAAAGAATCGAAAATGTTGTGCACCGCGCATCTGCCGGAGAATCTGCAATCATTTTAGAAACAACCTGAGAATCACAGACAACAATGTCTGGCTTTCTTTTCAGCTGATTCAAAACATGCGCATACTCCCGTTCCTTAACGACCAACGCTGCTCCATCATGGTCAAGGGCATCGCGTATCGTTTGCACCTGCGGTAAGATCAGCCGTCCCTTAGGCGCTTCTAGATCAATGGGAACAATCATCACCCCTATTCCTCCGGGAGACAAAAGATCACCGACAATCGCAGGAGGAGTAAGAAAATCCTCGGGACAAGCTGCTAAAAGATGCGTCTTAAAAAGATTGACGGCCTCATCCCGTTGTGTTGGATCAATACTCGACACCTGGATCATTTTATCGGTACACGATTGCAGCTGCGCAATAAAATCCTGTGCCGGCGGGCAAAGATCAATCTTATTGATGACAATAATCAACGGAACCTGCCGCTGACGCGCCTGCTGACAAATCTGCTGTTCAAACTCCGTAAAGATTCCCGCCTCAACAACCAAGACAATTACGTCTGAGCGGTCAAAGGCCTTGTGCGTTTTTTTAATACGCAAGTGCGACAGAACCGATGTGTCATCAATGCCGCCGGTATCCAAAAATACAACCGGCCCAACCGGCAAAAGCTCCATCGCTTTTTCCACCACATCCGTTGTTGTCCCTGGGATCGGAGATGTGATCGCAAAATCCTGACCCATGACAAGATTCAAAAAACTCGATTTCCCGACATTCGTTCGGCCAAACAGCCCGATCTGCAAGCGTAATGATTTTGGAGTCTTTTCCATATTTCCCCTTTTTGAAAACTCAGCAATGCCGTGGCCATTATTGAATTTTTGCCAACGCTGATTTAACGGTAATCCCTTCCAGTCCACCTAATTTCCCCGAAACCGAACCGAACTCATCGGTTGTCATATCCACGATCAGGGTGATCACGCTGCACTGCCGCTCCTTATATGGAACCCCCATCCTGGCAATAATGTGTTCTCCATAATCCGATAAAATGGAATTTACCTGAGCAATGACTTTCTTGCGGTCTTCAATAATGATCCCGATAAACCCCAGGCGCTTTCCCATATCTCCCTCCTTTAAAATTTTAACTGCCAAATGTTAAAAACAAAAAATCCCAGCCTGATACCGCACAGGCTGGGATTGCAAAGACTAAATGATCAACCCAACCCCTCGGACTCAGGCCAAAACCCTCTCCTCAGGATGATCAATGATAGCTATATGCCATCAAAATAATAACACATCCGTCCTTTTCTCAGGACTATTTTTTATATTCTGGTCGCGGCTTATAACGCGTGTGCAAAAGCTGATGCGCCTTCTTTCCTAACGGCTCACCCAAAAACTCTGCATAAAGCTTTTTCACATACGGATTATTGTGGCTGCAGCGAATCTCCAGAGCCGCATCATCATCATAGAGACCTTTGGCCCTGGCTTGACGAACCTCATCGGTTACGCCATACGGCTGCCCACCGCCACCGACGCATCCGCCGGGGCAGGCCATCACCTCAACAAAATGATACGGCAGCGGCTCATTATTCTGTTTTGCGTCACGGATTTTATTCAGGACATACTCCACATTCGCCAAACCATGTGCAACAGCAATCTTAACGGTTGTCCCTTTAATGTTGACCGAAGTCTCTTTCACCCCGTTCAAGCCGCGCACATCCTGAAAATTGACTTCCTTTAAATCCTCATTGGTCACAAAATTATAAGCCGTGCGTAACGCAGCCTCCATCACTCCGCCGGTCGCGCCAAAAATAACACCAGCTCCCGAATAATCGCCCATGAGATGATCCGGCGCCTCATCTTCAAGACTCATGAAATCTATCCCGGCCTGCCGAATCATACGGATTAATTCCCGTGTCGTAATCACGATGTCCGTATCCTGGAACCCAGAGGCAAACATCTCTTTGCTTCGCACAATCTCATACTTTTTCGCCGTGCAGGGCATGATAGAAACCACCACGACCTTGGATGGATCAATGCTGCGCGTCTGGGGATAATATGTTTTGGCCAAAGCGCCCATCATCTCCTGCGGAGATTTCGCTGATGAAAAATGTTCGATCATATCCGTGTGAAATTTTTCCATAAAATCCACCCATGACGGGCAGCAGGTAGTGATCAAAGGCAGCGGGCCCTTTTTATGAACAAAGCGCTGCACAAATTCTGATGCCTCTTCCATAATGGTCACATCCGCAGAAAAATTCGTGTCGAACACCGCATGAAAACCCAGGCGCCGCAGTAAGGCGTACATTTTTCCAGTCAGATTTGTTCCCGGCTTCATCCCAAAACCTTCGCCAACCGCCACCCGGACAGCCGGAGCGATTTGAACAACACAATGCAGATCCGGATTCTGAAGGGCCTGCCAGACCTTGGCTGTATCATCTTTTTCAAAAATCGCCCCTGTCGGGCAATGTGCAGAACACTGTCCGCATCGAACACAGGGAGAGTCTCCTAATTTAATATCACCCGCCGGCGAGATGCGTGTTTGAACGCCTCTCTCTAAAAATGACAGTGCCCACACGTCCTGAACTTCCTGACAGACCTCAACACAGCGTCCGCACTGGATACATTTGCTCGGATCCAAGACCAAGGTCTTCGTCGTCTCATCTTTGGGAATCTGCCGAATAATTTTCTTAAAAACCTCTTCACGAATACCGAAATTGGCAATCATCGTCTGAAGCTCGCAATTGTTATTGCGCCCGCAGGTTAAACAATCATTGGGATGATTCGACAAAATCAACTCAACGACCGTACGCCGAACATCAACGATCTCAGGATCATTAGTAATAATATTCATCCCGTGTTCGATCGGCGTACAGCAGGCCCGCAACATTTTGCGCGACCCTTTGACTTTGACGACGCAAATACCACATGCCCCAGAGGCCTTGAGATCCGGATGCTTACACAACGTTGGAATCTTGACCTGAATTTTTTTCGCGGCATCCAAAATGGTTGTTCCTTCTTCAAACTCCACCGGGATTCCGTTAATCACTGCTTGTCCCATAATCAGCTCCTATCATTTGTAAACACCTGCTTGGTCCCCATGAACAAAAAGGATACCCTTCAGGCACACATCTAGCGTTTGATCGCTCCAAATTTACAGACATCAAAACATTTTCCGCACCGGATACATTTTTCTTCCACCACCCAAAATCCTTTTTCCCGATCGCCACTGATGGCTCCCACAGGACAATTTTTTTGGCACAAGGCGCAGCGTCGGCACTTGTCCTGAATCACGCTGTAGTGAAAAAGCTCCTTACACTTACCAGAAAGACATTTCTTATCCGCGATATGATCATGATACTCTTGTTCAAAATACTGCAACGTCGACAACACCGGATTTGACGCCGTCTGTCCCAAGCCGCACAATGAGGCCTTCTGCATTGCGGCAGCAATCCTGCGCAACTTAGCAATATCCGATAATTCTCCCCGCCCCTCGGAAATGTCTTTTAAAATCCCAAGCATCTGCGTCCCGCCGATACGGCAAGGAGCGCATTTTCCGCAAGACTCATCAACGCAAAATCCCAAATAAAACTTTGCGATGTCGATCATGCAATCATCTTCATCCATAACAATCATGCCGCCAGATCCCATGATCGAACCCAGTTTCTGAAGATTCTCATAGTCCACTGGTGTATCAAAAAACTGTTGCGGAATAACGCCGCCAGACGGTCCTCCAGTTTGCACGGCCTTGATCTTTTTCCCACCGGGAGCGCCGCCGCCGATATCAAAAACAATCTCACGAATGGTAATACCCATCGGCACCTCAATCAACCCAGTGTTTTTGATCTTCCCGGTCAACGCAAAGACCTTGGTCCCTTTGGACGTCTCACTGCCGATTTTCGCAAACCAATCTCCGCCTTTATGTAAAATAACCGGGACATTCGCCAATGTCTCAACATTATTAATGATCGTCGGCTTTCCCCAAAGCCCTTTGACCGAAGGATAGGGCGGCCGTGGAACCGGGCACCCTCGCTTCCCTTCCATCGAAGCAATCAAGGCTGTCTCCTCACCGCACACAAAGGCCCCTGCCCCGAGCCGGATTTCCAGATCAAATGTAAAATTTGTTCCCAAAATATTCTCACCCAAAAGCCCCCACTCACGCGCTTGGGCAATCGCCTTATTAATACGTTCGATCGCCAAAGGATATTCTGCACGGATATACAAAAATCCTTTTTTCGCGCCGACCGCAAATCCGGCGATAATCATGCCTTCGATGACCGCATGCGGATCTCCTTCTAAAACGCTGCGATCCATATATGCCCCTGGATCTCCCTCATCACCATTACAAATCACATATTTTGTATCAGCCTCAATGCCGCGGGCAAAGTTCCATTTCATCCATGTCGGAAATCCCCCGCCGCCCCGTCCGCGCAAACCACTCTCTTTGAGTTGATTAATAACAAAGTCCGGCGAGGCATTGGCCAAAACCTTCTTCAGCGCCTGGTAGCCGTCCTGATCAAAATAATCCTCAATCTTCTCTGGATCAATCACACCACAATTGCGCAACACAATACGTAGCTGTTTTTCCGAACTCGAAACCGCAAATTTCGCAATGGCCTCATGCTGCAAATCTTTATTGATCACATGATACTTGATGATATCCGATGCAATCTGCTCATCCACGCCGCCGTAAACCACAGAAGGAAGCCCCTCCGCCACCACCTCAACCAACGGCTCGATATAACACATTCCGGCACATCCGCATTGTTTGAGCGTAACATCCAGGCCCTTCTCCTGAATCTCTTGCCCAAGACGATCAAAGACCTTTTTCGCTCCAGCGGCTATCCCGCAAGAACTCATGCCCACCTTAATCACCAGCGCGTCTTCTTTTCTTTTGCTGTATTGGTCTAACTGGCTCATCGTTAACTTCGCCATTGTTTTCTCCCTGCTATCATCTTTTAACATTAATTGTCATGTGAATAATCCGCAAGAATCCCCGCCACCTGATCCTTGTTGACCTTACCATAAATCTTTCCATCAACCATCATCACGGGGGCCAAACCACAGCATCCCAAACATCGAACAATTTGCAAATGAAACATCCCGTCTTTTGTCGTCTGCGCATCCTCAATATGCAAGAGATTCTTAATCTCCTCCAAAATGATCGGTGTACCCTTTAAATAGCATGCCGTTCCCATACAAACGGAAATCAAATGTTTGCCCGGAGGATCTAATTTAAAATAATTATAAAATGTAATGACTTCATAAATTCTGGCCAACGGGACATCCAGCAATCGCGATAATTCAAATGCAACATCGCGAGGAACATACCCATACTTATTCTGAATCGCGTGCAAGACCATAATCAGATTGCCTTTCTTGTCCTTCCATTGCGCTACAATCTGCTCGATCTCGTAAATCAAGTGCCGATGTTCTTCTCCTGTTTTCTTAACAAAACCTTTAACAATTTCTAAAAATTTCCCGGAATCGATGGGTTTCTCAACAATCATCTTGACCGGAAGGTCTTTTTCATCAGGTTTCAAATCTTTGACGGCTGTTAAGAGAATCACAGGAATCGCGCGTGTGGCTGCATCCGCAGCCAAGGCCTTAGCCACTTCGGCGCCCTCAGTGCTATATGACATCATCATATCCAAAACGATAATATCCGGCGAAAAATCCTTGGCCTTTTGAAACCCATCATCACCGTTCCAAGAATGGAGTACCGCATATCCAGAAGACTCCAAAAGCGTCGTAATGGATGTTACAAAGACCTTATCATCATCGATTAAAAGAATTTTATTTTTCATAAATCCACCTTATTTTTAATACAATTGTGCTTTATAATGTCAATATTGTGATTTTTTTCACAATTATAGATATAAAAAATAATTCACATCAAAAAAGTAATCCCATAAAACAGTCTAAATTTTCTTATTGTGAAAAAAAGGACGAAATGCTGTTTATAAAAATATACAATATTTTATTCTTTTGTCAAGAAAAAATTCGCCACTTCACATCAATTTCCGAGCGATCAGTGAATTAAAAACCAGCGCAACAGTATATGAACAGTGTTATGGCGTAACGGAGGGCCGCGAACTCCCTGCTCATTCCTAAACCTTGATAAAAATTTTTATCGCCGATATCCAGGCCCTCCGCCGCACACCAATATTGCGCTCAAAAACAGCATTAGCAACAATCCATCCGCGAACTCATAGATACGATTTTTCCCGCCGATGTAATCATTTACATTCACCGACTATTTTCCAGCCATCATCGCCTCAATATCGGCCTCCACCTCTGTCGTCTGTTTGATATCAAACTTGTCAACCAAAACCTTCGCCACATTGGCAGAAACAAACGCCGGCAGCGTCGGGCCTAAACGAATGCCTTTGACACCGAGATAGAGCAAGGCCAACAAGACACACACAGCCTTCTGTTCATACCATGCGATATCAAAGGACAGCGGAAGTTTATTGATATCATCCAAACCAAAAACCTCTTTGAGTTTCAGGGCAATGAGGGCCAAAGAATAAGAATCATTGCATTGTCCAGCATCCAAAATCCGCGGGATACCGTCGATATCTCCCAATTTTAATTTATTATAACGATATTTTGCGCAGCCTGCGGTCAAAATCACCGTGCCTTCCGGAAGATTTTCAGCCACCTGCGTAAAATAATCCCGGGTCTTATGTCTGCCATCGCATCCGGCCATGACCACAAAACGCTTGATCTTCCCCTCCTTAACTGCCCCAACCACCTTATCCGCAAGGGCCATGACCTGATGATGGGCGAACCCTCCCACAATCTCACCCGTCTCGATCTCAACCGGCGGCGGACAGGTCTTGGCCAAGGCAATGATCTCTGAAAAATCTTTAGCGCCATTTTCTTTACGATCATCAATATGTTTCAACCCGGGATAACCCGCCATTCCGGTTGTAAACATACGATTCTTATATGAATCCTTCACTGGAATAATACAGTTGGTCGTCATCAGGATCGGACCATTAAAGGATTCAAAATCTTTATTCTGCTGCCACCAGGACCCCCCGTAATTTCCAGAAAAATGTGTATATTTTTTAAACGCCGGATAATAATGCGCTGGGAGCATTTCACTATGCGTATAAACATCCACACCGGTGCCTTGTGTCTGCTTTAAGAGATCTTCCATGTCGCGAAGATCATGGCCCGAAATCAAAATCCCGGGATTTTTTCTCACACCCAAATTGACCTTAGTCATTTCAGGATGTCCGTAGCGTGTCGTGTTGGCCTCGTCCAAAAGCGCCATAGCCCTGACCGCAACTTTGCCAGTCTCCAAAACCAATGCCGTCAACTGATCAGCCGTCAAATCCAAATCAATCGCTGCCAAAGCCTTGAAGATGAAAGAAAAAACTTCTTCATTTTCAAATCCTAAGACATGCGCATGATCCGTATAAGCCGCTACGCCCTTAAGCCCATACAGGATCAGCGCCTTGAGCGAACGAATATCTTCATTGTCGCTATAAGACAATGGACTGACCTCCACAGACTTCTCAAGCATCTCGTCTTTGGTGCCAGCGGTCCAAATAGCAGCATCGGGGACACTGACGCCAGCCTTCAGGGCGGCAGATTTCTTCAATTCTTCCCGCAGGGCCAAGGCCCGACGAATCAACGCCACAATCCGATCCTCATCAAAATTGGCATTGGTAATCGTGGCAAAAAGCGCCTGCGCTGCAAACACGCCGTATTTAGAATCAATTTTTTCCTGCCCAGTCTGCGCATAAAAGGCCATGCCGCGCAGAATAAAAACCAATAAATCCATCAAGTCCGAGGCGCGGTCATCTTTTCCGCAGACCCCGCGAATCGTGCATCCGGTATTTTTTGCCGCCTCCTGACATTGAAAACAGAACATTCCCATGACATCCTCCTTGTATTAAATAATTTCCCCTTGTAATGAAATTGTGTAATCTTTAATCACTAGACTTTTTCCTGACTGCGCGATCGCCTGTTCCACAATATGCGTCGTCGCTGAACAGCATGGAACTTCCATATGAACCACTGTCAGCGATTGAATATGATTATGCTTTAAAATCAGTGCCAGCTTCTCAACATATTCCTCATTGGAATTATCCAGCTTCGGGCAGAATATGACCAGCACCTTCCCTTCGAGAAAACGCTGATGAAAATTTCCAAACGCAAAAGCAACGCAGTCTGCCGAGACCAAAAGATGCGCATTGTCAAAATATGGCGCCTCAGGATTCAACAACTTTAATTCAACCGGCCACTGCCGCAAGGCCGATGCCCCAGCTGCCGGAACAGATTGATTTGCGCCCCTCCACTGCTGCATCATTTTTCCTGGGCATCCCTGTGGCTGCACCATTGCAGTGATCGGCTTTGGAACATGCTGCATATTTTTCTGCGCCTCTGCCTCATCAAATTCTTCTGCATCCCGCTCCTCAATCGTGAGCGCACCAATTGGGCAACGCCCCACACATGCTCCCAACCCATCGCACAAGGACTCTTTCACAAGACGGGCCTTGCCATCAATAATCTGCAATGCCCCCTCAGGGCAGTCCGGGATACATTCCCCGCAGCCCGTGCACTTCTCTTCATCAATACGAATAATCTTTCTTTTCATAATCACCCCTTCATCTCATGGAATAAACCCTCAATCGTCAGAGCCCCAAACTCTTGAGTCACTAATTTTTCAATTCTCATAATATTTTTGCGCAAAACACATCGCGCGCGATTTGGGCAAATCCTTTTTTGAAACATACACTCTGATAACTGCAACTGCCCCTGAAAAACCGCGATCACATCAGTCAATTTTATTTTTGCAGGATCCGCTTTCAACCGGACGCCCCCTCGGCCCCCGCTTTTTGACTCAACCAGCCCTTCCTTAATAAGGGGCTGGAAGATCTTCCGGAGATACTCATGAGGGATATCCTGATCGTCAGCAATCTGTTTGGCCGCATGAAATTCCTTGGGGTCTTGGCATAATTTCAATAAAGCGCGTACGGCATAATCTGTATTTTTTGTTAATAATTTCATCACCAATTCCTCATATATTTCATGAGACATTAATATGCGATCGGATTGATCCCGACAGGAATCGTTGCCCTTGGCTCAATTGGGACTAATATAGTCTCATTTGTCCATCTTGTCAAATATTTTTTAAAAATAAAAAATACTATCAAATAAATATCGCTAACAGAAATCCGGCCAGGATTGTATAAATCGGATTCACGTTAAAAACATAGGTCACAACAACGGCAAGGACAGCAATCGCTGCACTTCGGAGATCGGTAATCGATTGGCGGGACAGCCGAATGATCGCCACCATAATAAATCCAATAGCAATCGGACGCATGACTTTAAAAATATTTTGAATAACCGGCATGTCTTTTAGCTTCTCATAATGAAATGCGATCAGAAGAATACAAAGAAATGGCACAACAATCAAGCCAGATGTCGCACACAAGGCGCCTCTGATTCCGGCGATCTTAGTCCCGACAAAAGTCGCCAGGTTCACAATAAACGGCCCAGGCGTCATTTCCGCAATCGCAACAACATCGCTAAACTCTTCCATCGTGATCCAATGATAATGATCCACCACATAACGCTGGGCTAAAACAAGCATAGAATATCCGCTGCCGATGGTAAACACGCCGATTTTTAAAAATGTAAAAAACAATGTTAACAAAATCATCGCACCCTCTGTCCCATCTGAATGAGTTTAGCCGAACCGCCTCGCGCACTGGGCGGAAATTTTTTTTGATTATAGCATGCTCCTAGCAATCGGCCAAAAATAAAAAAGGCCGCTAAAAAGTAAGCAGCCTTTTTCATTTTTTTAAAATTGCATCAATTTACTTTTTTCTCCAAACACTGCCGCCTGTCTCGCCAAAGGCCTCAATGGGCGTGCCCACAGGAGCGTCTGCCTGAAGACGCTTCGCGTATAAACGCTGAACGTCTTCGATCGAAGACCCATTTTTGTGAGCGATCGATCGGTAAATAGTCATCCGATCCTGGTTTTCTGCCCAGACCAATTTTTCAATGTCCGGCCCGGCCTGATACTGAGATCTGATCTCAACCAGACCCAATTTATTTTCGCCGATCACACCTTGACCTTCCAACGCGATCAATTCCGAACGCCTTTGCCGACGGCTGGACACAGCCGCTTCAACATCCGGACCCAGCCCATCATCCGCATACGCGTCGGTCATCAAAAAATCCCACAGACTTTTTTGATCAACAGCCGATACCCCGTCCGAAGAACCAGAGACCATATTTTCAATTTGGTCGATATCTTTCTCAATGTGCTGATAAATATCCAGCCGCATGGAAACATCAACCCGAATCGGTTCTGTGGAACCCTCAACTCTTACACGCGCGCATCCCAATCCCAACATGACAAAAAAAACCAGACATAAATATTTTTTCATTATCATTCCTTTGTTGAATTCATCGTATGTAATGTGATATAAATATCGCGCTTGCCCGCCGCCCCATCAAATGCCATATCAAAAATCACACGGTCCTCTTCCAACGAAAGCCGCAATTGACCTACATTATAATGATAATTTTTAAAACTTTCTATGACAATATCCAGGGACTGATTAGAGCGGCGCGCTATGTTTTTCAAAAACTCATTGTCTTTGATCACGAGCATTCCTCCCGGATCAACGGCCGAAAATGAGCCATTGATTATTTTCATCTTTGAACCGCTGCCTGCGACCGTGATCTCTCCATTCATCATTCCGGTGATGTGGACCTTCTCCTCCAGGTCAAAATCATTGGCCATTCCCGCCAAATCCAACCCTTGAAAAATAAGTGCAGCGCGATACGCCAAGGCCTTTTCCATCACGAACATCATCTTCCCCTTAACGGTACCCTCAAATGTCTTTGCGAAAAAAGGCTCAAGAAACAGCGTGTCGCCAGATAATCTGGCTGGACTCGAGATATCGTTGATCTTAAATTTTCCATACTCAAGCCTTTGAATCAAAACCTCTCCTGGCTGACCTTCTGCAATACGAATCAGTCCCTGCTTAATGAAAATCGTCTGACCTTCCAAAGAATCGACATTCGCGTTCAGAGACAACAGCCGCCGTCTCAACAAATCAACATCTGCTGAAATCTTGCCAACAAAACGTAGCCCCATAAATTCCAAATCCCAATCTGAATGTAACACCTCTACGCGTTCAAGGCGCATGCCCGAACGGCCCTTCTGCCCAACGGACGCATTCCCCAAAAAAGCACTCTGATGAGAAAAATCCCCGGACGCTGAGACATCGTTTAACCTCAGTTTTAAAATGCGGCCTTTCCAAAGTGAAGGCAGACGATAATAAAGCCCGGCCCGTCCGATCGTAACATGATATGAATCAGGGTGTTTGACTTCAATGCCAATCAGTTCTAAACGAGAAAAGATATTCCACTGACAGTCTTGAACAAAAACAGTGCTGCCGCTGATTGCATTTTGAATTTGCCTTCGCGCGACAAAAAGGATGGCAGGCTTCAAAAAAAATGATACGGCAGCGATCAGCCCCAAGCATATGACGATGAAAAACAAAAATTTCTTCATTTGATCTTCAGCCCAATGTTAACCAGATGTTAACTAAAAATTTCTGCTCACCTATATTCAGCGCAACAAAAAATAAACATGAAAAAACACGCCGCCCCTGACAACACATAACGCTCCTAAAGGGACGGCGTGTTTACACTAATTTTTCTTTAAACTTTTAATAAAATCCTCAACTGATCGTCCAACAATATCTTTGCATCCCAAACCAAGGGCCAACGCGAACCCCAATCCAAATGACCCTAAAATAATGGTGATCGTCAATCGCGCAATGCCTGCCCCGATCTGAAGCTGCTCCAGGGCCATGGCAATAACAAATGCCATGATCACGATTTCGGTGCCCTTGCTTAAGATATTGACTTGTGAAATCCCCATGTTGCTCACAGTGGTTTTGACAATATTTTTCATAATCACCGCCGCGAACATCCCGACAACCAGAATAAATACCGCTGCAATAATATTCGGAATAAAGAGGATGATTCTCTGCAACAAATCCGCTGCAATCGTCAACCCAACAGCATTCAGGGCAACAACAAGAGTAACTAATAACGCCAGCCAATAACACATTAGCCCTGTTAATGTTGAGAGCGGTTCATTGATACCGCCTTTTTTAAGAATGTCACTCAATCCGATTCTCTTTGAAAGATCATCCAACTTTACCGCCTTTAACAGCTTGGAGACAATCACCTTAATGATCTTGGAAAGAAACCAGCCCACTAAAAGGATTAAAATGACCAGAAGAACGCCAACAACAAACTGGCCCACTTGGGCAAGCACTGCCTTGGTCGGTTCAATGAGAACATCTCTCCAATTTTCCATCATCCCCCTCCTTATTGTCTGATAACCGGTATTCCTCATAACTGGTGAGATCTATCCCTGCAGAGCAAACCAGGACAATCCGGCGATCATCATAACCGCACAACGCTGTTCGCTCGAAATTTTTATTTCTTGATGCAAATGAATTTACATCTCACGAACGTTACACAATAAATTATATTACATCCATTCCTTGCATTTTTCCTCATTTTTATTTGACCGGCTCAGAAATACCATAAAAAAGCCAGCCAATGACCTGAATCACTGACTGGCTTAAATTAAAAATTTTCTTAACCGATTCATTAACAACAGATCATTGCCTTACTTTTTAAGCGAAGGCAAGATGCCAACAACCAACCCTATGACGGCCCCCACCCAGCCACAATTAAAAATCTTGGAACGCACCGCATCAATACCCGAAACTGATCTTACGGCACTGTCCAAAATATTATCGCTGGAAGAAAAAAGCGTGCCTAGGCTGATATACTCACCTCCGATTTTCCCATAAATCAAATATCCCACGATCAACCCAAGAATCCCGACTCCCACCGCAGCACTGAATGCCCGAATGATAACATTTTTATTCATATTCTCTTCTCCTTTTTGCAAACCATGATGATAAAAATAGCATGGCGTTTAACTTTGTTTGAGTTTATACGTTGCCGCCTTTATTTCATCAGAAGAAAAATGGCGTACTAGCTGGCTGTTGCCGTCATAAACGGAAATCCCGCCATCTGCTTCTGTCACGGATTGGAAAAGAATTTTTCCTGTCGTATCCTGCGCAACAACGCCAATGTCATTACGCTTAACCAAAAAATCAGAATTTGACTCAAGTGACTTCATGGAAACAATTCGCACAGCATCCTCCTGCTCGGAATAACTTAACACCACCTGTAAATCGCCATCACTGAGCGTCTTGGCCTTGGCCTGCTCAATCGGATTGTCGCCTGTCCAGAATTCAATACTATTAAAGATGATCGCATCCCCCAAGGTAGTGAGGCCATACACAGGCAATAAAACACAGCCCAAGAAGACAAATTCGTCCATCCACTTGTCCTCTTGTCCGCGGTGAAAATTATATACGGTCTTTGTCAAAGCAAACGAACCTGTGCACCCAGACAACATGATGATCACCAGCATGCCTGCAATAAACTTTTTCATTCCGCTCCCCCTTCCGTGTTCATCACGATGCTCAATGCATCATTCATCCATTTCCTCTGTATCTGCATCCGCCTCGATGTCCACATTCTCATCGGCACCAGCATCCGCTTCTTCAACCTTTTCTTTGGATTCCTCCAACTCCTTTTCTGCCGCATCTTTGTCCGCCTCTGCCTTGTCCTTCAACGATTCGATGTCGCTCATAGCAGCCTCTTTGGCCTCTTCCGCTGTTTTCATGGCAGCCTCTTTTTCTTCTCCGGCCTTCTTCATTGCCGCGGCTCGCTCCTCACCTTGCAAGCCCTTCGCAGCCTCCTTATTCGACTCAAACGTTGCCTTAGCATCGTCTTTTGCTTTTTTAAAATCCTCTTTCACAGCATCTCTTTCCTGTTGCGCATTCTCTTTTGCCTCACCCCACGCCTTTTTATTCGCTGCCTTATTCGCTTCAAATTGCTGCTTTGATTCTTCCCTTTGAACTTTACCCCTCTTATGACCCTTTCCCTGTGTTTCCGCAAAAACGTTTGGCAAAACAAGCCCCATAAACACCAGC
>CAZBHY010000003.1:0-29271 GCA_964491705.1 uncultured Planctomycetales bacterium | reverse complement strand
GAGCGATTGATTCAGAAACGGTTTGACCGTGAAGTGGATGCTGCGGTCATCGGTGAAGAGGTTGTCAAAAAATTGGCGGCCCTGGATGAAGTGGCGTATGTGCGTTTTGCGTCTGTGTATCGGCAGTTTCGTGATGTGAATCAGTTTATGAGCGAGCTGCAGGGTATTTTAGAAAAAGAAAAGAGCCGAAAGAAGGGTTAGCATGATTCAGGTTGATTTGTTTAAAATTATTATTGATGAAAAGCACACGGATCAGGTGATTATCTTGAAGGAAAAGGGCGGGGACCGTCAGTTTCCGATCATGATCGGTTTGATCGAGGCCTCGAGTATTAAAATGAAGCTGTCTGGCCTTGAACTGCCGCGACCGTTAACGCACGATCTTCTTTTGTCGACGATTCATGGCCTGGGTGCGGTGTTGGAGCGGGTCGTCATTGATGCGTTGATGGATGATATTTTTCATGCGAAATTGGTCTTGAAGACCAAAGAAGGTCAGACGTGTCATATTGATGCTCGTCCTTCGGACAGCATTGCGTTGGCTGTTCGCGCGAAGGCCCCCATCTTTGTTGAGAAAGACATTCTGGAGAAAGCGGGCACGTCCAAATCATCTGGATAATGGCATTGTGTTGCGCGTATGTTTATGAATGAAAAAATCCATTCTTATTTTTCCATTATTCAAAAAATAACAAAACAACGTCATATTGAGGTTTTTCTTGTCGGAGGGGCCTTGCGGGATCGGCTCCTTGATCGGGAAACTTATGATTATGATTTTGCTGTCCAGCGCAATGCGATTTCTTTTGCGAAACGATTCGCACAGAATATTCAAGGTGCGTTTGTTCTGTTAGATCAAGAGCATGGCAGCGCCCGCGTTGTCAAAAAACAGCAAGGCCAGATGTTCACATTTGACTTTTCTGATTTTCGCGCGGAGTCGTTGAGAAAAGATGTCCGTTGTCGGGATTTTACGATCAATACGTTTGCGGTGGATATGGCGCTGTGGGATGGCGCCAGCCTGGATGCGCATATCGTGGATTATCTTGGGGGCCGGAAGGATCTGAACAAACGGGTGATTCGGATGGTATCGGCCAAGGCATTTGAACAGGATCCGCTGCGGTTGTTGCGGGCATTCGCATTGCGTGCTGTTTTAGGATTTTCCATCGAAAAGACAACGTTGCTGCGTATTAAAAAAGACAGTCTTCTCATTCGGAGTGTTTCTGCAGAACGGATCCGCGACGAGTTATTTAAGATTTTTGAATCCTGCAGGTCTGGGCAGGTACTCAAAGAAATGAATCGTGCCGGATTGCTGGAATTGGTGATTCCGCAGGTGCGGGTGATGTTTGGGGTTGAACAGGGAACGTATCATCATTTGGATGTCTGGATGCATGCCCTGGAAACTGTTCAGCAGATTGATATGTTGATTGATCACTATGACCATGATCAGGATATGATGTCATATCTCGATCAGCGTATTGCCGGTCATCGGAGCCGCAAGGCGCTGTTAAAACTGGCGTGTGTGCTGCACGATGTAGGGAAGCCCCAGACCCGCGTTCGTCAAGGAGAACGGATTTGTTTTCATGGGCATGAACACGCCGGGCGGGCATTGAGTGCTGCTGTTGCCAAGCAGCTCAAATTGTCTCGGCGTGAGCGCCATATTCTTGGGGACATGGTTCAGTTCCATCTGCGGCCCGGCTATCTCTCGAATTTGAAACGTCCCAGTGCTAAGGCGATGTTCCGTTATTTTCGTGATACAGGGACAGAGGCCGCGAGCATTGCGTTATTGGCCCGAGCGGATCAGCGGGCAACACGAGGGCCGATGACCACCGAGGAAGAGGCGGCCCATCATGACGCGGTCTGTTTGGATGTGATTGATCTTTTTTTTCAGCAGCAGAAACAGCAGCCGATTATTCCCTTGATTAACGGCCATGATTTAATTCAGAGATTAGGGTTGCAACCATCTCCACTTTTTTCTAAAATCCTAAAAGAGGTTCAAGAGGCGCAGGCGACAGGTAAGGTGAATACGGTCAAGCAGGCTTTGGCCATGGCGGGAAAAATAGCAGCGATGGCTTTACCGGGATTTTTACCCAAGGAAAATAATGACGATTTGTGATGTTAACATCGAAATTGTTCAAGGTGACGGAGAAGGTCTTTCCGTGGATGCAGTTGCGTTGGAATCCCTTGAGGATGATGGTGTTCAGGAAGGGAAAGGTGTGAGTGTCATTGCCGGAACAGGGCATTCATGTACCATTATTGCACGTTTGAATTTTGATCGAACACTGCATGATGTGGAATGTGTCCGGCAGGGATACGCGGACGTATTGCATAAGGCCGTTGAGCTGAATGTCAAATCATTGGCGTTGCTCCCGTTTGGTTTTGAAAAGGGGATTATTTCTCCATCGGCATCGGCGAAGGTATTGGCTCAGGAATTGCTCAAATTCCTTCGGTTCGCACCGCATCATATGGAAAGAATTTATATTTGTGTGACAGATACCGAGCATTTTGACATCTTGGAAAAGAATGTGATTGGTTATATGACCCATGTCCAGAATACGCTGGGCATGGGGCCCTATGTGACAGTCGATGCTATTGTTGAATTACCGCAGGGCATTGTGATTATTGAGCGCTCGAACCCTCCGTACGGGTGGGCATTGCCTGGGGGATTTGTCGATTATGGCGAAAGTTTGGAGGCAGCCATCGCCAGAGAGATTAAAGAAGAGACGGATTTGGCGTTGCAGGATGTTCGGCAATTTAAAACATATTCCGATCCAAGGCGGGATCCCAGATTTCATACGGTTTCAACAGTTTTTATCGCTCGGGGAGTTGGCATCCCTAAGGCGGGAGATGACGCTGGGAATCTTCGGGTGTTGGGGCGGTCAGAACTTTTAAATTATTCTTATGCCTTTGATCATCAGCAGGTGATTTCTGAGTATTTGGATCGATGGCCTAAGGGGTGTTGCATTGAGAGCGCAGACAGATAGAGAATGTATGGACGGATGAGGGCGTCTATTTTCTGAGAGACAGGGAGGCATGTATGGAATGTTTGAAAGAAAAAAATCTCATGTATTGCAATTGCTCATACCCCGGATGTGCAAAAAAGGGAATATGTTGTCAATGCCTGCACTATCATCGCTTGAAAGGCGCGCTGCCGGCATGTTATTTTCCGAATGATATCGAGAAAGGGTATGACCGCTCGATTGCGAATTTTGTAAAAATTTGGCAGGAGCGTAAGCATTTATGATGAGCCGTGGGAACTCCTATTAACGAAAGGATGCCGTATGAAAAAATCGTATGTTTTGGGATTAATGTGTTTTGTTGTTGGGTCTGTTGGATTTGTACAGGCGCAAGCATTGGATGAAAGCCCTTACGAACAGCAGTTGCGGCCATATTCGGAATTTCATTCAGACTATGTTGAGACGATGAAGGCAGAGAATGAAAAAAAACGGGCAGCCACGGAAGGCCTGCGGGTGACAGACATGCAATTGCGCGAAGAATACGGGAATCTTCAGACGGACATTGAGATGAAGGAAGACAGCATTGGTAAATTAAAGGGCTTGAATGAGAAGTTGCAGACGGCGCAATCGGTGATGCAGGAACAGTATCTTGAGATGGAGAAGTTGTTTGGTGAGCAGAAAGTAGAAAATGAGCGGCTCAAGACGGAATTAGAGACCAGTAAGACGGCCTTCCATTCGAAGATGCTTGAGTTTTATGCGCAGGAAGATCAGATGGTCACAGATCAGATCGCAGCTCTTCAGGAGAGGCAAAAGTATATTCGCGATAAGATGCAGATGATTAAAGATCAGCTGGATGTTGAATAGGACAGCGGTTGTCGTGGGTGGAGGTGGAGGCAGGAGAGAATGCAGGTTGCCTATGGAAAAGTGCTGATTGGCCGTTTACCGACAGATGGAGATCTGCTCGAAGAGATGACTGCGGCGGTGAATCAGAGCGGTGTCCGGCTGGGAGTTTTTTCGGTGATCGGCGCCTTGCGCAGTGTTGCGTTGGGGTACTATGATCAGCAGACGCAGCGCTATGTTGAGAGCGTCCACCTGAAGGAGAAATTTGAAATTGCGCAGTGTTGCGGGAACATTTCGTTAAAGGATGGGAATGTTTTTGTTCATGCACATATTACGCTGGGCCGACGGGATGGAACAGCATTGGCTGGACATGTCATGCCCGGATCGATGATTTTTGCTGCGGAATATTATATTCAGGAGCTGTTGGGCCCTGATCTTGTACGTGGGCATGATCAACAGACAGGGTTGAGTTTATGGCCAAAGGGTGTTTGACCATTGTCAGGAGGCTTTTTTGACTGGGTTCAAACGAAATCTTTTTTTGCATCTCAACCGTTTTCAATCCCGCATCCTTTTCTTTCTTGCGGTTTTGGGACTTGTCTCTGTTATCTTAATCGTTCTTTTTCTTGCATACCTCCATGCGGATATGAATAATTTTATGCATACCTTCCCTTTGCGGACCGTTAAGGTGTGCATTATGGTCGCATTGCCCATTGCGGCCGTGTTAATTGTGGTGATCTGTTTTTATTTGTATTATCTGACCAACAAGCTTTTTGGTCCGCATGATCGGATTGTGAAAGAATTGGATGACATCTTGGCAACACACCAGAAACGAGAGCTTTCTGTGCGCGACGGGGATGAAATGTTTGAAGAATTGTTAAAGCGGATTAATGCCTTGATCCGGCAGTTGCCTTAGTATGAGTTGCCGGCAGTCGCAAGGGGTGCGCTGATCAACAGGGTCTGATATTTTGGCTCTGTTGATTTTTTTTGAAATCGTTTTTCTTTTGTTTTGCCATCAGGCACGGTATAATCGGAGCAGATAAAAAGCGGAAAATTTTTTTATTGAACGGTGGAGAGAGGGTAACGGATTGTCATGAAATGGTTATCGAAAGGATGGCAGGTGCTTCATTCCGGCAGCGCATGTGATAAAAAAATTATTGTGATCGTTGGGCCGACCGCTGTTGGAAAAACAGCTGTTGGCATTTCTTTGGCGCAGCGCATCGGAGGAGAAATTATCTCGTGTGATTCGATGCAGGTTTATCAGGAAGCGCATATTATCAGCAATAAACCGTCCTTGGAGGAAATGAGTGCTGTTCCTCATCATTTGATCGGAATCGTGTCGGTTACCCAGAATTTTGATGCAGCGACGTTTCAGCGTTTAGCGCAAGAGCGCATTGAACGGATTGTATCAAGAAATAAAACACCTGTTATTGTCGGCGGCACTGGATTGTATTTGAAGATTTTGCTGGATGGAATTTTTGACGGCGGCCATGTTCCGGAGGATGTGAGAATGGGTGTGCAAGAGGATCTGGCCGATGGAGGGCGAGACCGGCTATATGCGGAATTGCAGGCAGTTGATCCTGTGGCTGCTGCGAGAATTCATTGTCATGATACGCAGCGAATCGCCCGCGCCGTCGAGTTTTATCGCTCTAAAGGCACGCCGATGTCTGCGCTGCAGACGCAGACAGAAGGGATATGGGGAAAGTACAATATGTCTCTTTTTGGATTGATGATGGATCGGGCCTGTCTATACCGACGGATTGATTCGCGTGTGGAACAGATGTTTGATGCGGGATTGATCAAAGAAGTGGAGGCATTACAAAAAAACGAGTTGAGTCATACGGCTCGGGCTATGATTGGGCTCAATGAGGTGGGAGCGTATCTGTCTGGCGATTGTTCTTTGGATCAGGCCAAGCAGGACATGAAGAAGAATACACGCCATTTGGCGAAGCGACAAATGACGTGGTTTCGGGCGGAGAAGCGCTTGTCCTGGATCGATGTTTATCCGGACAGTACCGCAGATGAGGTTGCGGGGCATATTCAACGCATTTTAAAAGAGGAGCACGCATGTTAAATATGGGCAACATGAAAAGCGTTGAGAGGTTTTTGATTGTTGTGGTGAGCTTGAAATCGGCAGAGGCCTTACCATCGCATGATATCGCAGATGAGATGGCTGAGCTGGTGACAGCCTGCGGGGGGAGTGTTACGGATGTTATTTTCGCGCCGGTCGATAAATTTTCAGCGTCCCATCTGATTGGCCAAGGAAAGGTCAATGAACTGTATGTGCGTTGTGCCGCAGGAGATGTGGATGCGGTGGTATTGAATTGGGATCTCAAAGGAGCTCAGCAGCGCAATCTGGAGGACGATCTAAAAATGAAGGTTTTGGATCGTACGCAATTGATTTTACATATTTTTTCCCGTCGCGCAAAGAGCATGGAGGGCAAGGCACAGGTTGAGTTGGCGCAGTTGGAATATCTTCTTCCTCGGCTGGCTGGACGCGGGCACGATATGTCCCGTTTGGGCGGCGGAATTGGCACGCTCGGGCCAGGGGAAACACAGCTGGAAACAGATCGACGCAAAATCGAATATCGCATTGATCATTTGAAAAAACGACTTAAAGAAGTGGAAGAAAACCGCTCCACCACGCGGAAAAAGAGAAAAGATCGAGCTGTACCCATGATCTGTCTGGTTGGATATACGAATGCCGGTAAGTCAACGCTCTTAAACGCCTTGACTGACGCTGGTCAGGAGACTCGGGATGGCCTGTTTACCACGCTCGATTCGTTGTCTCGTCAATATATTCTTCCCAATCATCAGGAAGTCGTCATATCAGACACAGTTGGTTTTATTCACGATCTTCCGCATCATTTGATTGAGGCATTTAAGGCAACGCTGGAGGAGGTTGTTGGTGCGGATATTCTTTTGCATGTTTTGGATATCAGTCATCCGAAATTTCAATATCGCTATGAATCGGTCAACGCTGTTTTACGACAGATGGGTGTAGAGGACAAACCGGTGATTACGGTGCTCAATAAAATCGATCAGGTTGCGGACCGTTCGTGGTTTGCTGAGTTGTATGGAAATATTAAAAATCCAGTAGCGGTGTCGGCGAAGACGGGTGAGAATTTAGATGTCTTCGCGCATAAGATATCTGAGGATATTTCAGGGATTATTGTTGAGGTCAATCTGGATATCCCGATCGCACGGATGGATTTGGTGAGTTTGGCGCATAATCAGGGCCAAGTGTATTCTATTAAATATTACAATGATCGGATTAATCTTAGGGCCACGCTTCCCAAGCGCATTGCAGGTATTTTTCAAAAAGCGGCGATGTCTTAGACCGTGTGCGGCGTGTCTTGGCACTATTTTTTTCTGTTCTGATTTCCGGGTTGAAAAAAATTACAGATGCGCCTAACGGTAGCACAGGCCCCATGATAAAAATATTTTTCAGAAACAGGTTTTGCGTGTAAGATAGGTGCAGTTTTTTATGTTAGAATGGGGCAATGAGGAGAGACGTATGAGCATGGTGATTGTTGGTATTGTTATTGCATTGGTGGTGGGCATTGTTTATTTGAGCAATGACATGGAGAAAAAAGATTCACGCAAAAAACATCTGGCAGAGTTGGTCAAGTTGCAGGATGCGCAGATGGAAGAAATTTCCGGCAGGGCAAATTCGTTCGCGTTGCATTTTACGTATAAAAGTGTGCCGTTTATTTATGAAGATATTGAAGACAGTATTTTTGAAAAAGTGATCTACCGTGCTTTTTTAAGAGTCAAGTTGCCTATAAATTTCAATGTCGTTTTTATTGAGGAAATCAAGTCCTCGTTTCGTAATCAGCCTGTGTCGTTGATAAAAGGATCATCCGCCCAAGAGACCAATCAGATTGATTCTCCGCGTGTTTTTAAGGAATTCAGCATATTTTCCAATCGGCCGGATGTGGCTGCTGCCTTATTTGCCGATGATTCTGCCGTGCGCATTTTTGCAAAATTTAAAAATAAAGACACTCGCGGCAAGCCGGAATTGGCCTTAGATATTGTTGATGGGGTCTTAACACTTAAATTTTATCCCTTGGGGCAACAGATGGAGCCAACGGTTTTTGATTTGCGGCATAATCCATCTTTAATTGAAAATTATTTAGAAGATATGCTGGTGGTTTACCGGCAGGTAAAAAAGGTTGTTGATGCGCTGTGAGGCGCCTGATGATGTTCCTTGATGGCGTTTTTCTTTTTCTCTGCGTTTTAACCCCGCGAAAACATTTTTGAAATTGACAAGAAATCGGATTTTGTTATAATACGCCATTAGCAATCTTGCTTAATGAGTGCTAAAATCAATTTTGTCTATTCTCGGAGGGCAAAAATGACGTTGAAACGAACAGATAGTCAGGATCGCAAGGATCGGATTCTTGGGATTGTTGTCAATGAATATATTGAAACGATCAGCCCTGTCAGCTCAGGGTATATTGCAGAAAAATATCGTTTAGATCTGAGCTCAGCAACAATCCGTAATATCCTGGCGGAGTTAGAAGATGAGGGATATTTGGCTCATCCGCATACATCTGCTGGACGCATGCCCACACAGGAAGGATATCGTTATTTTGTGGATCATCTGATGAATGACATTTCGTTATTAGAGGAACAGAAACGGATGATCAAGCAGCAATACAATCATGACCGGATGAATTTAGAACGCCTATTGGAAAAAACATCAGAGGTGCTCTCCAACGTAACGCATTATACCAGCATTGTGACCATCGGTGATGATGGCCGGAAATTGTTTTGTAACGGAACGCGGTATGTGGTTGATTATGATTACCAGAATTTAAACAAGATCAGAGAGCTCTTGTCGCTTCTTGAGGAAAAGGAGCGCGTGCTGGACCTGATTAATCGAAAACTGCGGCAGAAGATCCAGATCTTTATCGGGCATGAAATGGCCTGCCGGGACATTGAAGATTGTTCCATGGCTGTTTCGACATATAAGTTACATAATGGGCAAACAGGCCGCATTGCTGTTTTAGGGCCAAACCGGATGCATTATCAAAAGGTGATTTCTGCGTTGGACTATATTTCTGATTTAATGTATGAGCTGTTTTAAGGAAACAGGAATATGATGACACATAAAAAGTCAAAACATGAGGATGTTGAACATCTATCGGGCGAGCAGCTATGCAGCGAGCAGCCGTGTGGTGAGCAGGCATCTGATCATAAGAAAAAAACGATCATGGTATTAGAGGATGAGTATCAACAGATGCAGAAACAGCTCGCTGAGAGCAAAGAAAAATATTTACGGCTATTGGCGGAGTTTGAGAACGCGCGCAAGCGTCAGGAACGGGAACGGGTCGAGTTTATCCGTTATGCCAATGAGGCATTGCTGGTTGATCTTTTAAATATTATTGATGATCTTGAGCGTGCGGTTGTTGCGGCTAAAGAGAAACATCAGGATTATGACGCCTTTCTCAAGGGAGTGGAGATGGTGATGAAGCAGATCGCGGATCTCTTGAAAAAACAAGGCGTGGAAGCGGTTGACCCTGTGGGCAAACCATTTGATCCTTATGCGCATGAGATCCTGGTTCAAGGACCCAGTGCGGATCATGATGACGGAACGGTCGTTGAGCTTTTTCAGAAGGGATACAAGATGGGAGAGCGGATCATTCGGACGGCAAAGGTTAAGGTCGCGGTGAATCTTCAGGGACAAGACGGTGAGCCGGCGCAGTAAGCCGTGAAGACTGAACAAATATTTATTTTTTAAAAAAATTTTAGATGATGTTTGGTTAATGTTAAAGGAGGTCAATCATGGCAAAGGCAATTGGAATCGATTTAGGGACATCAAATTCAGCGGCCGCAGTGATGGAAGGTGGTCGTCCGGTGATTATTCCGTCTGCAGAGGGCGCAGGCGTTGCTTCGGGTAAGGCGTTTCCGTCATTTGTCGCGTTTACGAAAGATGGTCAGCGCCTTGTCGGAGAACCGGCTCGACGTCAGGCTCCGATTAATTCGGAAGGCACCATTTATGCCGCGAAGCGCAAAATGGGAACCGACCATAAATTTAATGTGTTTCATAAGGAGTATACGCCTCAGCAGGTCAGCGCGTTTATTCTACAAAAGATTAAAGCCGATGCGGAAAAGTATTTAGGGGAGAACGTGGAAGAGGCCGTGATTACGGTGCCGGCGTATTTTAATGACAATCAGCGTCAGGCGACACGCGATGCTGGCGAGATTGCTGGGTTGAAGGTCTTGCGTATTGTTAATGAGCCGACCGCAGCGTGTTTGGCGTATGGGTTGGATAAAACAGGTAAAGATCAGCGTATCATGGTGT
Organism: uncultured Planctomycetales bacterium; assembly: GCA_964491705.1. Classification (GTDB taxonomy): domain Bacteria; phylum Omnitrophota; class Gorgyraeia; order Zapsychrales; family JANLHA01; genus JAKLFA01. The sequence goes on along the minus strand of CAZBHY010000003.1, from coordinate 19,182 downwards.
TTGATTTCGGCGGAGGAACGCTGGATGTCACGCTGATGGAAATGGGCTGGGATGAGGATAGCAAGGCATCCACGTTTGAGGTTTTGGCGACCAGCGGAGACAATCATCTTGGTGGCACTGATATGGACAATGCCTTGATTGATCATATTATTGGGCAATTTAAAAAAGAGTCTGGGATTGATTTGACGAATGATAAACAGGCGTTTCAGCGTTTACGGGAAGCTGCGGAAAAAGCAAAAGTGGAGTTATCCAGTACTATATCGACGGATATTAATTTGCCGTTTATTACAGCAGATGCCAGCGGGCCCAAGCATTTGAACATGGCCATTGATCGCGCAAAGCTTGAGTCATTGGTTGGCCCGATTGTTGAGCGCTGCCGTCAGCCGATCATTCGCGCCTTGAAGGACGCATCGGAGAAAATTGGGGAGCAGATCAAAATTGATCGGGTCATCATGGTTGGTGGTCCGACGCGCATGCCGTGCGTTCAGGAATTTGTTGAAAAAGAAGTCGGTCAGAAAATCGAGGGCGGGATTGATCCGATGGAATGCGTCGCTATGGGCGCGGCGATTCAGGCAGGTATTGTCAAAGGAGAAGCCAAAGAAGTTTTATTGCTCGATGTGACCCCGTTATCGTTGGGGATTGAGACCATGGGAGGGATTTTTACGAAATTAATCGAGCGTAATACCACCATCCCTACGAAAAAGAGTCAGGTTTTTTCTACAGCGGCAGACAATCAGCCGGCTGTGGATATTCGTGTTTTGCAGGGTGAGCGTCAGATGGCGAATGATAATACCGAGCTCGGAAAATTCATTCTCGATGGTATTCCTCCGGCTCCGAGGGGGGTTCCGCAGATTGAAGTGACATTTGATATTGATACGGATGGTATTGTTCATGTTTCTGCCAAGGATAAAGGCACGGGCAAAGAGCAGAGTATCCGTATTACAGCTCCGCATAAGCTGTCTGAGCAGGAGATTGAGAAGATGGTCAAGGAGGCAGATCAGTTTGCGGAAGAAGATAAAAAGCGCAAGGAAGAGGCGGAGTTGTTGAACCAGGCGAATACCGTCATGTACGCCACAGAAAAATCATTAAAGGATTATGGGGATAAGGTTTCCGCCGCTGATAAAGAGAGCATTGAGAAAGAATTAAAGGATCTGAAAGAGAAAATTGAGAAAAAAGATGCAAGCGGAATCAAGGCGGCGATGGAATCTCTGGAAAAGGTCAGTCATAAGCTTGCAGAAGAGGTGTATAAAGCAACCGCAGCTCAGCAAGCCCAGCAGCAACAACCAGGCGCCGAGCAGGCTCAGGCCGCTGAAGACTCTCAGGCCAAGCCGGGTGATGATAAAAAAGATGATATTATTGATGCAGATTTCAAAGCGGAATAAAAAAGTCGCAAGGGTACAAGAACACAGGAGCACATGAATGGTTGCGTGTGCTCTTGTGCGCTTGTGATCTGGCGCTCTTAGGACTATGCCAAAAAAAGATTATTATGAAATTCTCGGAATTCCCAAGGAGGCAACGGTCGCTCAGATTAAAAAGGCGTACCGTTCGAAGGCCTTGAAATATCATCCTGACCGCGTTACTGAAGATAAGAAAAAAGCGGCTGAGGAGAAATTTAAGGAGATCTCTGAGGCCTATGGTGTTCTTTCTGACCCGAAAAAACGTCAGTTGTATGATCAATACGGGCACGCGGGCATTGATCAGAATTTTACCAAAGACGATATTTTTCGTGGAGCGGATTTTAGCGGATTTGGAGATCTGGGTGATATTTTCAGCCAGTTTTTTGGAGGCGGTGGCGGCGGATTTGATTTTTTTGGCGGTGGGTTTGAAGGACATAAGCAGCATCGGGCTGCGCCGGGGCGTGATATTCAATATGAAATTGAGATTTCGCTAGAGGAGGCCTTTCAGGGATGTGCGAAGAAAATTAAGGTACCGCGTTATGAGCATTGCCCTGTTTGTAACGGCACTGGCGCGAAAGACGGAACAGCGTTTAAGACCTGTACGGATTGCGGTGGATCGGGCCAGGTTGCGGTGTCCAGTGGTTTTTTTCGAATGGTCCAGACGTGTTCCGCGTGTCGTGGTCAGGGGAAGATGATTACAGACCATTGCCCAAAATGTCAGGGCAAGGGGTCAACCCGGGAAACACGAACGATCGATGTAAATATTCCTGCCGGTGTTGACAGTGATACGCGCTTGCGTGTCCGCGGAGAGGGAGAGGTTGGTCCGGGCGGGTCTGGAGATTTATATTTATATATTTTAGTTAAGAAGCATGAAATTTTTAAACGTGCCGGGCAGGATATTGAGCTGCAATTGCCGGTCAGTTATGTGATTTCCGCATTAGGCGGAGATGTGGCGGTGCCAACGTTGAACGGTAGCGTAACGATGAAAGTACCTGCTGGCACGCAAAGCGGCAAGGTCTTTCGCCTGAAAGGAAAAGGCATGCCTCATGTCAGGGGAGGAGTTACCGGCGATCAATACGTTCAAGTGATGATTCATGTTCCAGAAAAGGCGTCTGGAGAGGAGAAACGGTTGCTGGAAGAGATTGCCGCTCTTAAAGGGGTTGTTGCGGATAAAGATAAAGAATCCCCGCTGGAAAAGGTCAAAAAAATTTTTAAATAGGTTTGAGTGCTGTTGGTCGAGGAATATAGATAATAATTATGTTGATTCCCGCTTGTCATGGGAGATGAAACGACATGCGGTGTCATTTTAATAGGAGTTGAGACATGCCAACCTATCAATATGAATGTTCTGCTTGCGGCTATCGCATGGATAAGATGCAGTCGATGACGTCCCCGAAATTAATTCAATGCCCTGCCTGCCATAAGGACACGCTGCATCGTCTGATTGGAACAGGCGGCGGTATTATCTTCAAAGGGGATGGTTTTTATGAAACAGATTACAAGAAGAAGGCTTGCCCATCATCTGAGTCCTGCCCGTCGTCTACTCCTGGAAACAGCTGTGGATGTAGCGGGGGTTGCAATCACAGCGCGTAAGATCTCACCATAAAAATGTTTTTATGATAACCTATTGCTAAGCAATAGGTTATGCTTTAGTGTGTTTTTTTCAAAAATAGAGTTTCCAGAAAAAGCTTCTTTTGCTATTATTGACTAGATTTCTTTTTAAAATATTGATACTAATAGTATAGAAGGAGGCATTCGGATTTTTCGAAGCAGAGCCTATGACAGAGATTAAAGCATTTAAAGCCATGCATTATAACAAAGAAAAAGTACAGGATTTAAGCAAGGTCGTGTGCCCTCCCTATGATGTTATTTCTGATCAACAGCAAAAAGAATATTACAATCTCAGTCCGTACAATTTCGTCCGTGTTCTGTTGGCCAAGCAAAAGGCAACGGATACCAAGGAGGATAACCGGTATACGCGGTCTAAGGTGACCTTTGAGGAATGGCTCCAGGACAGCGTGCTCATTCAGGATGAACAGCCGTGTATTTATTATTATCGTCAGGAATATAAGGTTTTGGGGACACGGTATAACCGGTTGGGTTTTATTGCGTTAATGAAGACTCAGGAAGATGGGGATTCCCGGGTTTATCCTCATGAAAAAACCCATGCGTCCGCAAAAGAGGACCGATTTAATTTATGGAAGGCCATCAATGCAAGCCTCAGCCCTATCTTTGTTTGTTTTTCTGATAAAGACCGCAAGGTGGAAAAGATTTTCAGCACAGATATTGCGGGTCAGCAGCCGTCGATTGATGTTGTGGACACAGACGGCGTTCGGCATATTGTTTGGGCGGTCAGCGATGAACATCTGATTCAGGAGATCACAAACACCATGGCCAATCAGCCAGTGTTTATTGCGGATGGGCATCATCGTTATGAGGTTTCGCGTCAATTTAAGCAGTGGAAGATGGCCCATAACGCGAAACACACTGGGGAAGAGAATTATAATTATGTGATGACATATTTTACCAATATGGATTCTCGGGAGTTGCAGATTTTTCCCATGCACCGCATTGTGAAGACATTCCCGCAGGACATTTCCTTTCTTGATGAATATTTTCGCACAGATCGCATTAAGACCAAAGAAGAGCTGACGGTGCTGTTGGCCAGGGCGGGCCAGAATGAACACGCGTTTGGATTATATCGGCGCGATGGGATGTGGTTGTTACGGCTTAAGAATAAAACGCTCATTGACAAGGTAGTGACAGAAGGATCGAAGGAGTATAAACGGCTTGATGCAACGATTTTGAAATATTTTATCTTTGATTCCATTGGCATCAGTTCGGAAGATATTATTTATACGAAAGATATGAATGATATTATGACGATGGTGGATGAGCGAAAGGCAGAAGCGGGATTTGTCATGAATCCTGTGAGAATTCAGCAGTTAAAAGAGATCGCGCTCAATGGGGAGAAGATGCCCCCGAAGACAACCTATTTTTATCCGAAACTGCTTTCCGGGTTAACTGTTCTCAAATTTGAGTGATGGCTGTGTTCGCTGTCGCATCGTTTAATAACGGGGAGTTGTGTAATGTCACTGTTCGGCCGCAGTCGTAAATATACCGTTATCAATGTCAAAAAGCGCAATATGATCCCGGAAGGGATTTGGTCGAAGTGCCCAGATTGCGCCTCTCCAACGTATGTGAAGACTATTGAAGACAATATGCATGTCTGTCCTCATTGTCAGTATCATTTTTCCTTAACAGCAAAACAGCGCATCGCCGTATTGGCCGATTCCGGCACATTTCAAGAAACGGATCAGCATGTAACATCCGCTGACCCGTTAAAATTCGAAGGCCCTAAGACATACAAAAAGAAGATTGAAGAGGACCGCATGATTACGCAGATGGATGATGCGGTGATCACAGGCCGGGCGAAGATCGATGGACAGGATGTTTATCTTGCAGTCACCGATTCGCGATTTATCATGGGGTCAATGGGTTCTGTGGTGGGAGAGCGCTTGACCCGCATGGTGGAAAAGGCGACCGATGCTGGTATTCCAGTGGTGATTGTGTCTGGTTCTGGAGGCGGTGCGCGTATGTATGAGGGATTATTTTCGCTGATGCAGATGGCCAAGACATGCGCGGCATTGAAGAAACATCATGATGACGGTCTGTTGTATATTTCGGTGTTAACTAATCCAACCATGGGCGGAGTGATGGCGTCTTTTGCGGGCGTCGGAGATGTGATCTTGGCGGAACCCAAGGCCTTGATTGGTTTTGCCGGACCGCGCGTGATTGAACAGACCATTCGGCAAAAGCTGCCTGAGGGGTTTCAGCGTTCGGAATTTTTGTTGGCGCATGGGCTGATTGATAAGATTGTTCATCGGCAGGAATTAAAAACAACGGTGGCCCGGATTTTGTCTTTTGTTAAAAAATAAAATGAACTGTGGGTATTGAAAAGACCGCTGAGCATTGTTCAAGAGAGGGACATGTGGCGCAGATCAGTCTAAAGAATGTGAGCAAGGTTTATAAGGGCGGGACGATTCGCGCGGTTGATAATATTAGTATCGGCATTGAAAATAAAGAATTTTTGGTTCTTGTCGGGCCATCCGGGTGCGGAAAATCAACAACGTTGCGGATGATCGCTGGTTTGGAAGAAGTATCACAAGGGGATATTTGGATCGGCGATCAGTTGGTCAATGATGTCCCAGCCAAGGATCGCAATATTGCCATGGTCTTTCAGAATTATGCGCTGTATCCGCATATGAGCGTTTATGAGAACATGGCCTTTGGTCTTAAGCTGCGGAAATACCCCAAGGGAGAAATTGAGCGGCGAGTCTCCGAGGCCTCGGAAATCTTAGGGATCAAAAAATATCTATCGCGTAAACCACGACAGTTGTCTGGCGGAGAACGTCAGCGTGTCGCCTTGGGCCGCGCGATTGTACGCAAGCCTCAGGCGTTTTTATTCGATGAGCCATTGAGCAATCTGGACGCGAAGATGCGCGTTCAGATGCGCATTGAAATTCATAAATTGAGGTTGCGGCTTCAAACAACATTTGTGTATGTCACGCATGACCAGACTGAGGCGATGACCTTGGGTGACCGCATTGCTGTGATGAAAAACGGGATGATTCATCAATGCGCAGATCCCATGACGATTTATGACCGGCCGGTGAATAAGTTTGTTGCTGGATTTATTGGGATGCCGCCGATCAATTTGATGGAAGGGCGGATTATTAAAAAACAGCGTAAATATTATTTTGATGAGGGGACGTTTCAGGTTGAGCTTGTTGAATCGATGTTTGCGAAGATGATGCCGTACGAAGGGAAGGATGTAACATTTGGAATTCGTGCGGAAGATATTTATGACAAACTGTTTGTGTCCGAGGCTGCTCCGAATAATATTGTGAATGCCACCTGTGAAGTCATTGAGCCGATGGGTGCGGAGGTATATTTATATCTGAATACCGGGAAACACGCCTTTACGGCACGGGTGGGTGGGCACGACCGTCCTGACGTGAATCGGGACATGGAACTTGTGTTTGATATGAATAAGGTGCATTTTTTTGATAAACACACTGAAGAAACAATTATTTAGTTCCCGTTTTCTTCTTGCGTCTTCGCTCCTTCTGCCATTGTGCGGGTTTGTCTTCTTCGCCGCAACGGTGCGACCGCAGTTTTTTTCATTGGTGATAGCAGTCTTGGTCATGACGACAGGGCTGTTTATTTTTTTCCGCCATCAATGGCATCTTCGGCGATCTGAGTATGCCATCCGCCGTCAGGATTTTCTTGAACAAGCCAATCTTTTGGAGTCTGATATCGAACGTGAGTGGCAGAGCGTCCAGGCCATACAGAAAAAAATTGTTGATTATGGCCAGTTGAAGACTCTGGCAGAACAGCTCAATGAATGTTTTTCTTTGGATGACACCTCCCGGACGCTATCCGGAGAAGTCTGTCAATTGTTTGGCGGGAAAGAGGCCACCGTGATTCTCTATCTGTTTCATTCGAAGACCGGAGAATTGGGTATTTCGTCTTCGCAAAAAGGACAGATGCGTGTTCACTTGAAGGCCAAACGCGGGGATATTTTTGATCAGTGGGTGGTGAAAAATATGCAGGCCCTCTTGATTGAAGACACCAAGAATGATTTCCGTTTTGATGCGGATAAGGCTCGCACAGAAGATGCGCGGGTGGTGCGATCGTTGATGAGCGTTCCGATGATGATTGGCAGTAAGGCGATTGGCATTCTCCGGCTGGACAGCGCACAACCAAATTTTTTTCATTCGGAGAATTTGCGGCTGTTAACAACGATCGCTGATTTGGGAGCTGTGGCCATTGAAAACGCGCAGTTGTATGAAAAGATCGAAGATCTGGCGATCCGGGATGGGTTGACCGGGTTGTTTTTAAGACGCCATTTTCTCGATCGGTTGACGCATGAAATGAATCGGGTGATGCGTCAGAAAAAGTCGTTGGCCTTGGTGATGATCGACCTCGATTATTTTAAAAAGTACAATGATAATTATGGGCATATGGCCGGGGATATTGTCCTCAAGACGCTGGGCCTGATGATGGGCGAGGTCTTCAAGGATCCGGGCAGTGTGATTTGCCGTTACGGCGGTGAGGAGTTTGCGGTTGTTTTGCCCGGTTGTTCTAAGGCGACAGCCGCTGAGCTGGCCGAGGTTTTGAGAAAAAAGATTGAATCTCAGGCCATCATCTTGCGGAGGGAAAGGACCAGCGTGTCGATTTCTGCGGGCGTTGCTGTTTTTCCAGATGATACATCGGTTAAGGAAGAGCTGATTGAAAAAGCAGATATGGCGCTATATCAGGCGAAAAAGAAGGGCCGTAACCGGGTGTGTATGGCTTAGGAGGCGCGAGGATAGGCGCATTTTTGGTGCATTGGAAAATGTCTTGCCAGAAGAAATTTTCTGGTATGACATAACGTGAGGGCAAGAGGATGTCTGTGGTGATGATTATTGCGATGATCGGGTATGTCTTTTTGGTTTATTATGTGGCCAGGTCGATGCTCTTTTTTTATACACAACAGGCAGAAATGGATGCGTTGCAGGCCAAGGAAAATTGTCATAAATATTTGCTGCAGGAAGACCAGGTCTTGATGGAAAAGAAGGGGCTGGAAGAAAAGTTTCGTGAGCTGTTTACGCTGTATGACATGACCAAAGAGATCACCAAGAGTTTTCGCGCAGAAGATGCCCTTCAGATTTTCAAGCAAAAATTAGAACAGAATGTGGTCTTTGACGATTGCCGTTTGCTGGAACCATTGTCCAAAGAGCTTGCTGACATCAAAAAAGATCCCCGGTATATTCTTTTTCCGTTAAAAGGCAAGAAAGAGTTCTTGGGTTATATTGTTATTCAGGGAGCGGGTGAGCATGACCGCGATAAGATCGCCATTCTGGTGAATCAGTTCGCCTTGATTTTGAGGCGCATTTATCTTTATAAGGAAGTGGAGCAGCTGGCGATTACGGATAGCCTGACACAGGTGTTTACCCGACGATATATTTTTGAACGTTTTGAAGAAGAGCTGCGTCGGGCCAAGATCAATAATACGTATTTATCGGTTTTGATGCTGGATGTTGATTTTTTTAAGCAGGTCAACGATCGGCATGGGCATATTGTGGGAGACGGTGTTCTGCGTTTTGTATCGCGTCGCATTTTAGAGAATATTCGTGAAATTGATATCGTCGGACGCTACGGCGGCGAGGAATTCTGCATTATTTTGCCGGACACAGGAGCCCCTGGGGCAAAGTATGTGGCAGAACGTGTGCGTCAAGCGATCGAACATCATGTGATGGATATTTATGACTCTCATATCCAAGTGACGGTTAGTATCGGGATTGCCCTGTATCCGACCGATGGCAAAAAAATGGCAACGCTGATTGATAAAGCGGATTGGGCGCTGTACCGCGCAAAGAAGATGGGGAGAAATCAGGTGCGTCTTTTCGGGATGTATGATGAATAGTGGGAAAAGGATCATTTTATTCACCTTGCCAAGCATTTATTTTTTCGATACAATGAACGCATCTTTTAATACTAATATTTATATCATTTATGAATAAAAAAATAGCGCTGGGCATTGATATCGGCGGAACTAATATTAAGTTAGGGATCATTGATCATGCTGGGCGCATTATTGCGCGAAGCCGTTTAGTCACAAAGGCCTTTGTTTCTCATCCAACACAATTAATTCAAGCGCTCGCTGATGCGGCAGCTCTTTTAATTCAAAAAAATACAAAAGGTGCTCATGCGATCAAAGGCATCGGAATCGGTCTGCCGGGGTTGGTGGATCCATGCGGCGGGGTGGTGATTTTTCTTCCGAATGTTCCAGGCTGGAAAAACATTTTTTTACGCAAGAAGCTTGAGGCGTTATTGGGCATTCCGGTTTTTTTGGATAATGATGTCAATGTGATTACGTTGGCTGAATGGCGTTTTGGCGCAGGGATCGGTGCGGATCATATGATCGGCATGACGCTGGGAACAGGTGTAGGCGCTGGGTTGATTTTGAATGGAGCGTTATATCGGGGGCCGGGTTTTGCAGCCGGAGAGCTTGGGCATGTGCCGATTAATCTGCAAGGGCCGAAATGTAATTGTCCGTCTTTTGCGTGTTTGGAGTCCTATGTCGGCAATGCGCGTTTGCAGGAGAAAGCCGCGAAGGTGTTTCGTCGAAAAAATATATCGTTAGAAGAAGTTTTTGCGTTGGCGCAGGCCGGAGATCAACGGGCGGTGCGCTTTTGGGATGAGACGGGGGATTATATCGGCAGCGCCCTGGTTGGGATTGTCAATGTTTTGAATCCTCAGCGGATTATTATCGGCGGAGGGGTATCAAACAATGCGCGATTCTTGTTTCCAGCGATCCGCCGGCAAATTAGACAACGGGCCATGCCGGTTCAAGCGAAAATGGCCAAGGTTGTGCGCGCAGCGTTGGGAGATGACGCCGGACTGATTGGGGCTGGGGTTCTGGTGGATATGGGGTTGACGACATAGGACGCAGCGTCTTATGGTCGTGTGCGATGGGATGTGGTGATGAAAAAAAATATGATTTATGCGATGGTCTGTGTTGCCCTGTTGGCGGTCAATCCGGTATTGGCTCAGACAGAAGTTTCCCCAGCGGAGATCAGTGGCGATCAGGTCGAGTTTGATATTCGCAAGAAGACGGTCGTTGCAACAGGAAATGTCTCCATTCGCAAAGAGGATGCTGTATTGACATGCGATCGGGTGGAATTTGATCGTGACACGGAGATTGCTCATGCGGTGGGGAATGTGGTACTGCGTCGTGGCAGTGAGCAGGTGCAGGGAGAGTCTTTGGTATTTAATTTTAAGACCATGCAAGGCGATTTTGAGCGGCCGCTTTTTACCGCAGCCCCGTTTTATGGCGCGGGAGAATCTGTAGAAAAAATTGGAGAGAATCATTTCCGTATTGACCGTGGATACATCTCGACATGTGATTTTGATGAGCCTCAGTCCCGGATAACCGCTGAGCGTATTGATGTTTATCCCGGCGACAAAGCGGTGGCGCGCAATGTGATTTTTAAAGTCGGCAAGGTGCCGGTATTTTTTTGGCCGAAGTATACGGAGGATCTGACTGATCGTAGCTCGATCGTACGCCTTACTCCCGGATACAGCAGTGATTGGGGAGGGTTTTTATTGTCCCGCTGGCGTTTTGATAAAGATGAGAATATGAAAATTTTTGTTCATACGGATTATCGGGAACGCAAGGATTTTGCTTGGGGAATTGACAGCGAATATAAAACACCTTCGGTTGGGCGTGGTGTGATGCGGACATATTATATGAATGAACGGTCGATTGGACCAAGTCGTATTTGGGATGATAGAGCCGTTCCCACGGTTGAACAGGAACGTTATAAGGCGGAGTGGCGTCATCGTTGGCAGGTGGATGAATCGACGATGGTGATGTCGCAATATTATAAAATCAGTGATGCGGAAATTTTGAAAGATTATTTTGAGCGCGAATATGAGCGTGATCAGACGCCTCCCAGCTATGTGGTCGCGACACACAGCCTGCCACGAGGAACGCTCACGGCACGCACGGATTATCGGGTCAATCGTTTTACATCAACGGTTGATCGGCTGCCGGAACTGGGATATTCACTGCCCAGTACGGAATTGTTTGACAGCGGATTCTACATGAAGAACTCAACGACGTTGTCCAGTTTGGTCAAAAAGCCAGCTAGTCCGGGGACGTACAGCGAGGCAAATCGTATCCATGTGGACAATGAAGTGTCTTATCCTGCGAAGGTTTCGTTTGTTGAGGTCCGGCCGTTTGTTGGAACCCGGCAGACATATTATAGCCGAAACAAAGACGGCGATGAGCGTGATGCCATGCGGGGCGTGTTCCGGACCGGTCTGGATATGAGCACAAAATTTTATCGTGTGTATGATGTCTCAACCGATGCATTGAGTTTGGATATTCATGATCTGCGGCACGTGGTGACACCGTCGGTCAAATATGAATATCAGCATCATCCGACACGGCAGCCGGATTCTTTGGAGCAGTTTGACAGCGTTGATGCCTTGGCGCGTGCGCATCAGGCCATACTCTCCTTGGAGAATAAGCTTCAGACAAAACGCGATGGCGTCAGCGTGGATCTGGTTCGGACGATTGTATCGACTGATTTTGCCTTTCAGGAGGACACAGCGCTGCCCAGCAGTTTTAATAATGTTGATGTGACTTTGGAACTGAAGCCGTATCGCTGGACAGGCTTTTATTTTGATCTGCGCTATGATCCTCAGGAGCAACAGCTGGAAACGGTCAATGCGGATTGGTATATCAATGATGCAAAGGACATTTGGTATATCCGATTGGGAGACCGGTATCATTATCAGGTAGATCATCAGTTTGAAACGGAGCTGGGATGGAAGTTGAATCCAAAGTGGTCGGTGCGGTTGAATCAGAGATTTGATTTTGAGAGCGGTAAGAGCAAAGAACGCGAGATCGCGATCCGGCGGGATTTGCATAGTTGGAATATGGATATTTTAACCAAGAATGAAAAGGGCGAGGGCACCGAAATATTGGTGGTTTTCAGTTTGAAAGGGTTTGATGACGTGGGGCTGCAGGGCGGCCGTACGTTTGGCGGCGGTTCTCAAAGGCCCGGCGCCCAGGAATAAACGCACTGCCGCGGCAGCGCATGATGATGTATGTGTGATTTTTCAGAGGGGACAGTATGAACATTGCCATTGTTGGAGCAGGATATGTGGGGCTGGTCAGCGGTGTCTGCCTGGCCGAGATCGGTCATTGTGTGACGTGCGTTGATAGCAATGCAGAAAAAATCCGGACCTTGAAACAGGGGATTTCTCCGATCTATGAGCCTGGTCTTGAACAGATGATGGCCCGGCTGATGAAGAAGAAACGGCTATCTTTTTCATCGTCTCTGCCGTTAGCAGTGAAAAAGGCTGAGGTGATCTTCATCGCGGTGGGAACGCCGTCAAAAAAGAACGGTGAAGCGGATTTGACCTATGTAGAAAATGTCGCGCGGACGATCGCGCAACATATGGATTCTTATAAATTGATTGTCGAGAAGTCGACGGTGCCTGCAGATACTGGTAAGCGCGTTCAACGCACGATCGCATTGAATTTGCCGAAAAGGCATCGTGCGGGCAAACAGGCCATTGAATTTGACGTTGCGTCAAATCCTGAATTTCTACGCGAGGGATCTGCAATCAATGATTTTATGCATCCGGACCGTATTGTGATCGGCGTGGAATCACAACGCGCGGAAGATATTCTGAAAAAAATTTATCAGCCGCTCAAGGCCAAGATGGTGATAACCAATATTAATTCTGCAGAGATCATCAAGCATGCGTCGAATTCTTTTTTGGCGACAAAAATTTCTTTCGCGAATGCCCTGGCGCAGATCTGTGACCGGGTTGGCGCGGATGTCTTGAAAGTCGTGGAAGGCATGGGATATGACAAGCGTATCGGGCGGGCCTTTTTGAATGCCGGTGTCGGGTATGGCGGCAGTTGTTTTCCCAAAGATGTGGATGCCTTCATTCGCCTGAGTGAAAAAAATGGCTATGATTTTTCCTTATTGAAAGAGGTACGCGCTGTCAATGAACAGCAGAAAAAGGCGTTTTTACACCTGATGGAAGATAAACTTTGGATCCTCAAAGGCAAGACGATTGGTATTTTGGGATTGGCATTCAAGTCGGATACCGATGATATGCGCAGCGCGCCGTCGATCGATATTATTCACAGTTTGATCGCCGAAGGCGCGCAGGTGCGGGCGTATGATCCTCAGGCAATGGACAACGCCAGAGGGATTTTTAAAAAGAATGTGACCTTGTGTCATGACGTGTACACGATGGCCAAAGGATGTGATTGTCTGGTGCTGTTGACAGAGTGGGATGAGTTTAAGAACCTTGATTTTAAGCGTTTAGCCAAGGGAATGCGCCAGACGATTCTGTTCGATGGCAGAAATTTTTATGCATCAAAGGATTTGAAAAAAATAGGGTTTGAATATTACGGCATCGGCCGGGGATAGGGTTAAGATGGAGAATAGGAAGACAGCGTTAGAGGGAAAGATCAAAAAGAAAAAGGCCTGCGTTGCGGTCTTGGGACTGGGATACGTCGGGTTGCCGTTGGCGGTGCATTTCGCCCGGGCAGGATTTCAGGTGTTTGGTTTGGATAAAGATGTGGATCGCGTCAATCGTGTGCTGGCCAAGGAGAGTTATATCGCGGATATTTCTTCGCGGCAGATTGCTGACGTTGTCACGTCTGGCCGGTTGATCGCTGGAACAGATTTTTCTGTTTTGAAACAGGCCGATGCGGTGATTATCTGTGTCCCCACTCCCTTAAAGCGAAAATATACCCCGGATGTTTCTTACATCACATCCGCCGTGAAAGAACTGAGGCGGCATATATCAGCGGGAACGCTGGTGGTCATGGAGAGCACGACCTATCCTGGAACAACACGGGATCTGATCCGCCCAGAACTGGAACGTTCTGGTTTACGGGCTGGCAAGGATTTTTTTCTTGCCTTTTCGCCGGAACGTATTGATCCAGGAAATAAAAAATATGACGTAACGCGCATCCCGAAAGTCGTCGGAGGATTGACGCCGGCGTGCACACAACTGACAGCGATGCTTTATCGGACGATTATTCAGGATGTTCATATCGTGTCGTCACCGGAAGTTGCTGAGATGACGAAATTATTGGAAAATTCTTTTCGCATCGTCAATATCGGTTGGATCAATGAGGCGGCGATGATGTGTCACTCGTTGGGCATTGATGTTTGGGAGGTGCTTGGGGCCGCGAAGACCAAGCCGTTTGGTTTTATGCCATTTTATCCCGGATTGGGTGTCGGCGGCCATTGCATTCCAGATGATCCCTTATATCTGTATTGGAAGGCCAAGCGCGGCGGATTTCATTCCAAATATCTGAAACTCTCAGCGGATATTAATTTGCAGATGCCGACCTATGTGGTGGAACGGATTGGGGTGATTTTAAAAAAACAACGGAAGACATTGGCGCAGGCCAAGATTTTGGTGGTAGGGGTGACGTATAAAAAAGATGTTAAAGATTTGCGCAAATCGCCTGCGCTGCGGCTGATGTCGCTGCTTCAGGATTGCGTCAAGGATGTTGATTATTTCGACCCGATCACACCGTATCTGGACATTTTTGATATTCATAAAAAAGTATCGATTGATTTTAGCGCGCAGAATATTCGACGGTATGATTGCGTGATTATTGCAACGGATCATACCCAGGTGGACTATGACGCATTGGCTCAGCATGCGAAGATGGTTTTCGACACGCGCAATGTGTATTCGGGTGTGACGAATAAAAAAATCCATCGTTTGTAGATCATCATTCTTGATGGACAACGGACATTCACGGAAGGGAAAACAATGCCGAAAGGTCAGAAGACGGTTGTGGTGACGGGAGGAGCGGGGTTTCTTGGAAGCCATTTATGCGATCTTTTTTTATCAGAAGGGTATAAGGTTTTTTGCCTGGACAATTTAATTACTGGGAATTTGGAGAATATTGCGCATCATAAAACGAATCGGGCGTTTGAATTCATCCGTCATGATGTGACCAAAGAGATTCGCATCTCTGACCCGGTTCATTATGTCCTTCATTTTGCATCTCCGGCCAGTCCGGTAGATTATTTGAAGTTTCCTATTCAAACGTTGAAAGTCGGGTCCTTAGGATCACATAATACGCTGGGTTTGGCTAAGGCAAAGAAGGCCCGGTTTTTAATGGCATCGACGTCTGAGGTTTATGGCGATCCGTTGGAGCATCCGCAGAAAGAGACCTATTGGGGGCATGTCAATCCCGTTGGTCCTCGGGGTGTTTATGATGAAGCCAAACGTTTCGCGGAAGCGATCACATTGGCGTATCATCGGTATCATCAGGTGGATACGCGCATTGTCCGTATTTTTAATACATACGGCCCCCGGATGCGCGTGAACGATGGGCGGGTGGTTCCGAATTTTATCTATCAAGCACTCAAGGGCAAACCGTTGACCATTTATGGCCGCGGGCAGCAGACGCGTTCCTTCTGTTATTATTACGATTTGATTGAAGGCATTTATAAGCTATTGATGTCGCGTTATACTCAGCCTGTCAATATCGGCAATCCCAACGAATTTACCATTCATCAGTTTGCCAAACAGGTCTTAAAGATTTCCGGGTCAAAAAGCAAAATCATTTATCAGCCGCTGCCCATGGATGATCCGAAAAAGCGGCAGCCTGATATTTCTGTTGCGCGTAAGGTTTTGGGTTGGGAACCACAGGTTTCTTTGGAGCAGGGGATCCGTGAGACGATTGATTGGTTTCAGCAGAAAGGGCGCCTCTGAGAATTTTCCGGGCAGGCAGCGATGATGAGAAGGTCCCGCCGGTGGATCAATTTAAAAAAATGTTCAGTTGGGTGAGTTGGGGAAAGATGTGTGGAAAAGGACGATTGTTATGACACGTATTCATGAGGTCGATGTCTTATTATTATGTGGCGGTATGGGCACTCGTTTACGTTCGACGATTGGTGAACAGCAGAAAGTTGCCGCGTCAGTTGCTGGACGACCGTTTTTATTTTTGCAATTGGAAAAATTGTCACACGCCGGTATTCGGCATGTTGTTTTGGCAGCCGGATTTGGCGCGGATCAAATCGCGGACATGGCCAAGCAGCATCATTATGACATGGATGTTGAATTGTCCATTGAACCTCAGCCGTTGGGGACCGGCGGCGCGATTAAGTATGCACGGAATAAGGCCAAGGGGAAGAAGTGGATCATTATGAATGGGGATTGTTTTTCTCATGTGTCTTTGACGGAGATGCTTGCGTTTCATGACGGCAAACAGGCAACCGTAACATTGGCCGTTGCTTCGTGCAATGATGCTCAGGACTATGGAACGATTGCATTGATGCCAGATGGCCGGATCAGTGCGTTTCGGGAAAAAGAAACTCAGCAGACAACGGGGCATGTTAGCGTTGGAGTCTATTGTTTTGAGCATGCCGCCTTTGATTTGATGCCGAATCAGGACAAGTTTTCTATTGAGACAGATTATTTTCCCAATATTCTAGATCATCCTGTTTATGGTTTTGTAGATCGTGGCAGTTTTTTGGATATTGGAACGCCCGAGCGCTTTGCGCAGGCACAACAGGTTTTTAAAACGGATAATGATAGGTTGAAGAAATGAAAAAAACGGGGCGGGGCTGGGTGAAAAAAACTATTGTTGGCGTGGCGATTGCCATTGGCGTTTGCAGCGCATGGATCTATCCAAGGCATACTGTGCCGATCTTGATGTACCATTATGTCAATGACAGTCAGGCCGGATCGCTGTCTGTGACACCAGAAAATTTTGAACGACAAATGAAGTATTTGAGGGATCGGGGATATTCCGTCATTTCCTTGGACGCGTTTATTGAAGGGAAGCGGTCGGGCCGGCATTTCACGCGTAATACGGTTGTGATCACATTTGATGATGGATGGGAAGATAATTATACCGAGGCATTTCCGATTTTGAAAAAATATGAGATGCCGGCGACAATTTTTTTGATTTCGCAGTTGGTGGGCCAGCCCCCGTATTTGTATTGGGATCAGATCCGAGAAATGTCTGCACATGGGATTGATTTTGGTTCTCATACTCGGACGCATGCATATGTTCCTAATTTAAATCAAGAACAATTGCTGGAGGAGGCGCTATTATCGAAACAGGAAATTGAAATGCATCTTGGCCGGCAGGTCAATCATTTTTGTTATCCATCGGGGGGATTTCGGGAAGAGAGCAAGGATGTGTTGCGGCAGGCGGGGTATCTGTCCGCAGTGACCACCAACCGCGGATCAGATCGGCAGCAACAGGATTTTTACGCCATCAGACGCATCAAGGTGACGAATTCTGATACCGTGAAGCCATTGAGTTTTTGGGCCAAGCTTTCGGGATATTTTTATTTGTTCCGTATGCCTAAACTTGGGCATTGATGGAACAGCGTAACAATCAGATATGATGTGTTATGACGCGTCAGCGCACGGTTGTTTGCGCAATGTGTTTTTGCTGAGGGCGTTTTAACGAAAGGTGAGATGATGAATGTTCCTTTTGTGGATTTGAAGCAGCAATATCATGCGATTCGAGATGATGTCCATGCGGGCATGGACCGCGTCTTAGAAAAAGGCAACTTTATTTTGGGGGAGGAGTCCCAGACCTTTGAGCAGGCGTTTGCGGATTATTGCGGTGTGTCTTATGGCGCAGGGGTGAATTCCGGGACAGATGCTTTATATTTTGCATTGGCAGCAATTGGCGTTCAGCCAGGCGATGAAGTGATTTTGCCGGTGCATACCTTTATTGCCACGGCATTGTGTGTTGCGCATATCGGGGCGCGTGTTGTTTTTGTGGATATTGAGCCAGAGACATATACCATTGATCCAGAGGCCTTTGGTCAGGCGATTACGCCTAAGACCAAGGCGGTGATCCCTGTTCATTTGTATGGCCAGCCAGCGGATATGGAGGCCATTCACGCTGTTGCTAAAAAACAGAATATTAAGGTCATTGAAGATGCCGCTCAGGCGCATGGGGCGTTTTATAACGGCCGTCGCACTGGATCTTTGGGGCATGCGGCGTGTTTTAGTTTTTATCCGACAAAAAATCTTGGGGCCTTTGGCGATGCAGGGATGGTGGTCACGGCCGATTCAGGGATTCATGAAAAGATCATGATGCTCAGAGATTACGGGCGCGTTGGGCGCTATGAGCATAAGATGAAAGGGTATAATTCGCGGCTGGATACATTACAGGCCGTTGTTTTGTCGGCGAAGTTGAAGCATCTTGATGCATGGAATGCCATGCGTCAGCAAGCAGCGGACTGGTATCGTGAGGAGCTTGCGGATGTTTCCGAGGTGATTCTGCCCACAGTTCAACATGATCGGACGCATGTGTACCACTTATTTGTGATCCGTACGTCATATCGGGATAAAATTCTTAAGTGCCTTCAGGACAAAGGCATCGGCGCACTCATTCATTACCCGATTCCATTGCATTTACAGCCGGCCCTTGAGGATGCAGGGTATCATCTGGGGGATTTTCCGGT
Organism: uncultured Planctomycetales bacterium; assembly: GCA_964491705.1. Taxonomy (GTDB): domain Bacteria; phylum Omnitrophota; class Gorgyraeia; order Zapsychrales; family JANLHA01; genus JAKLFA01. The sequence goes on along the minus strand of CAZBHY010000003.1, from coordinate 740 downwards.
GGCAGAACAGGCTGCTGCGGAAATTCTTTCATTGCCAATGTTTCCCCATATAACCAGAGAACAGATTGCGAATGTGTGTGAGGCCTTGCGTCAGAGCATTAAGTAAATTAACAACGGACTGCGCTGCGGGGACGATATGTTTTCTCAGAGCGCATGTGAAAATTTTAGGAGTATGGCTTCTATTATTGAAAGGATTATTATGACGATTCCATTGTCCGTTGTTGTTGTCGCCAAGAATGAAGAGGAGAATATTGACGCGTGTCTGGGGAGCGTCTATGGCTGGGCAGATGAGATTGTTGTGGTAGATGATGAAAGCTGTGACCGCACGGTCGAATTGGCCAAAAAGTATACGGACAAAGTGTTTTTTCGTAAGATGGATGTGGAAGGAACGCATCGCAATTGGGCCTACGCAAAGGCGACGCATGAATGGGTGCTCAGTCTTGATGCCGATGAGATTGTCACCGAAGAACTGAAGGCGGAGATCGCCCAGGCGATTGGCAGTGGTGAGTTTCAGGCCTATTCAATTCCATTGCGAAATTTTATTGGCTCCCGTTGGGTGCGTTATGGCGGATGGTATCCTGCAGGCAAATTGAGGCTGTTTATGAAGAGCCGGTTTCGGTATGAAGATGTTGGCGTTCATCCGCGCGTTTTCTTAGAGGGGAAAACAGGCCATTTGACGAAGGATATTGTTCATAAGGGATATCCTAATTTGGAGCATTTTTTAGGCAGCCTGAATCGGC
>CAZBHY010000002.1:22901-34803 GCA_964491705.1 uncultured Planctomycetales bacterium | reverse complement strand
CGATCTTTGTTTTAGTGCTCGTCAAGCGTTGCCTGCTTTCGCGAAAAACAACCAACCCGCAATGCTCTAACCTTTTGACACATTTTAATGGAAATCCCTCAGCCACATTTTCTCGTCGAGAAAATGAACCTCGGGATGTTTTGTGGCAACTTTTCCTCAAAACAAAAAATCCCTGACTGAACAACTCAATCAGGGATTTTTTATTTTCTCAGAACGAATTCTGAGACGATTAAATGGCGGGGCTGACGAGACTCGAACTCGCGACCACTGGCGTGACAAGCCGGTACTCTAACCAACTGAGCTACAGCCCCAAACTACCGCAAATTTTTACCAAAACAATTTAGGTGCTTGTCCCAAAACGAAGTGTGGACAGCCCCAAATCCCTTCACAACACCACATGAGCACAAAACCAAAAAACTTCATGTGTTCATGAGCTTTTCTTCTCTTGAGCACATTATATGGGCGGTGCTGGGCTCGAACCAACGACCACCTGAATGTAAGTCAGGCACTCTACCAACTGAGCTAACCGCCCGAAAAATCAATGAACAGTTAAAAGTTAATAACTAATAATTAATGTATCGCTACGCGATCTTCATCAAGGATTCCGGAGGAATTCCGCAATTATTCATTATTAACTATTCATTATTAATTGATGTTCTTCAAAGAATGCCCGATATTACTATAAAAATTTTTACTTGTCAATTACAAAAACACCCCTACCCGCGTGCGCCCCTCTATGCCGCGACCAAACTTGCAGGAACGCCCATTAAAAAGGCCATGATAAACAATGCAACCGTTTCAATAACCCCTAGAACGATCATATAATTCGCAAAACCCTTGCCTGTCTCCGCCAATGCATCGGCAGCACCAGCAGCCGCTTTTCCCTGCATCATTGCGGACACGCCCATGGCAGCCCCTCCCAAAAGGCCAATGCCCCATGCGTATGTTCCCTGTGCGGCAGCAGCCTTAATCGAATTCATTAGGATCAAACCATAAATCGTCTGTGTCAACGGGGCGCCGACAAACGACAACAGCAAAAACGGCGCAGCCTTACTCTGTGCATAACATTTCTTCCAAGCGCCCACCGCGGCCATCCCGGCGATCCCTGTCCCCAAAGCCGATCCGATGGCAGATAATGCCAAGGCCCCAGCCATTCCCAAATCCTGAAACTGCATCAATACTGTTGCGTCCATGCGTGTCTCCTTTAGTAATTTCGAATTAATAACTCACAGCGAATCGTGAATAATAGTAACGCCCGTCAAAGGCAGGTCTCTAAGCGCCCAACTGGCGCCATCAATTGTTAATTATTCACTGTTAACTGGTGCTTTTCTTTCTTAAACGGTTCATATTTCACCCCAGCCCATTCCAAATTCATGTGACTGGAAAATTCCAAGACATTCAACCGCAGGCCATGAACAAGAATGGCCATCGCGCCCAAAATCATATTAAACGCATGGCCTAGAACCAAAATCACCGCTGCCAAAAATCCTGCGGCAATATGGCTGAAACCAAGGTCCAGGGCCATCACGTTAAACGCATCAGCCACGGCGACTGTTGCCAACCCGACGGCAAATAATCGAATATATGACACAATATCCGTAAATGTATTGACAATATTTAACACCAAACCACCCAGCCCTCCGCACAGCGCCTTAAGAGGATTGATGTTCGGTTGGGTAAAAAACGCGACCAGCAATGGTCCAATAATAAAAAGATAGTGGGCTCCATCAGCCAACGGATCTCCCAACACCAAGACGCGCGCCATGAAAAACATTCCCCACAGCAGGCACAGCCATCCCATTTCCGAAAACATCGATAGAGACGGCCATTTCAAAATCCCTCGCCAGATATGGGCGATACTTAAATGCACCGCTCCGATAAAAAAACACAGCCGTTGAACGTTATTATAATCGCTCAGCCAGGGCACCAGCGGTTTAATCCCTGAAAACAGCGTCTGTCCAAAAAACGTCCCGGTCAAGATGCCCCACACAACCGTCATGCCGCTCAAAAGATACATCAGATAGATCATGGTCTTGTCCTGAAGTTTCCCGCCAATCTTCCAATGTGCTGCGCCGGTCAAACACGCGAATACCACACCATAGCCCGCATCTCCGATGAGAATTCCAAAAAACAAAGAAAAAAATAAAAGAAACACCACGCTGATATCATGCTCTTGATAGCCCGGAAGCACATTGATCATACCCAACACCGGCTTGATCATGTCCACCCACTTCGGATTGCGCAGCAACGTCGGTGGATGATCGCCCTCCCCGGGGTCAGAAACCACATAGGCCCATTGCCGCTGACCAGCGGTCTGTTCCAACGCCGCAACACAATCCGCTGGACAATATCCAGTGACCACAGAAAAACTCTCTGCAACCGCCCTGCCAGCCAATGCCTCCTGATACACCACGCGTTCTTCCAGCCTCTTCCATTGCTGAACAATAGCATCCAAATATTGCGCCGCATCAACGATAAACTGCTCTTGCTTTTTTTTCTCAAAAAGATGCGCTTCTTTCTCGGCCATCAACTGCGCTAAGCCACGTTTGGGCAGTGTTTGCTCGTCAAAATTCAAATCAAACACGGTGCGCGAAATCACCATGATGCGCGCCATCCCTTCGGATGTCGACAACACATGAACGGTCAATTCAGAAGCAATGTCAGACAACTTTCCAACAGGCACACGGTACAATTTCACATAAACGCTCTGTTCCTCCAGGGCAAGAATACCATTGGGGTCAAAATCGCCCCACGGCTGCCAACGTGTAATCTGCACATCATCATCCTGAATTTGCTCGGTGATTTGTTCGATCGTGTTCAAGGCCTCGAACACACCACGAAATATCTTGTCAGCGTCCTGGCATGGTGCCTGTGCCGGACGCGGACGAACCTGACTCAAGACGTTGATCACCCGGCGCATCTGCTGGTGCTGCTCACGCAAAAGGTCCAGTTCATCCCCTTTGGGCATGACGTGATGCTCAAGATGCAACACGCCCATGTCCGCCAAAGCATCTAGCATCTGCTGGATATCCTTGTCCTGAACCACCACCGAAATTTTTTTCATTGTAACAATCATTTGTTTTCTCACTACGTTCGAAAAAACGAATAACTTATAATGAATAAATAATAATTATGGTGCCGCTTTACGACCTGAATGTTTTTCGCCCTTCTAAAACAAACGAATAATTCATAATGAATAACTAATAATTATTGAGTCGCTTTGCGACCTGAATGTTTTACGACCAAATGTTTTGCGTCCCGAAGGGACGTTCTACAATTATTCGTTATTAATTATTAGTTATTAGTTATTCCTTTATTTAAGCAATCGCTGCTAATTCGATCTTCTTTTTCGCCACCTTTGAAATCCCGACAGCATTCGCCTGTTGGTCCCCTAAATAAATGGTAATTTTACGAATATGCTCCAAGCTCTCCGGAATTTTCACCTTCTCAAAAAGATTAACGCGCTGAGATGTCACGCGCAATTCCTGTTCCAGACAGCGGATCTCCTCTTCCATAATGTTCAACTCAATCAGCAAACGAACCATCTTGCGCAACTCATCCACCGCACGATCCGCCCAAAAAGGAGCCGCAAAAAAATCATCATCCATCGCGGCAAAAATCACCTCATCCAAAGCAGGAATATACGCACCGGCCACATTATCCCGTCGAATCTTGATGTCAACAGGAATCACATAACGCGCGATATCCCAGCTCATAGCCTCATTATTTTCGTTTCGCCAAACAAGCGCAGGATCCGCCAAGACCCCGACCCAGCGCAACACGCCCTGCTTGGCATCAGACAACACGATCTTGTGCTGTTCCCATTTTTTTCGGATCTCGCCAACCTTCATCTGCAACTGTTGTTTCTTCAGCTGCAGTGTTGGCAAATACCGACGGAACTGCTCCAACGCGTCGCGCTGCCGTTTCAATTCACCTTTTGTCAGTTTAATTTTGGACATAACTCAAAATCTCAAGGATCAAGAATTAAGGATAAAGGATTAAGGATAAAAAAATAAACAAACAACGCTTAAAAAACTTTTTAGAATCTTTATGATTATTTTTTATTCTTTATCTTTTCCCTTTGTCCCTTATCCTTCATCCTTCATCCTTTATCCTTATTTTTTTCTTCCAATATTCCTTAATCAACTTATCTTTCATCCCGACCTCAGAGGGTTCAAAAATGTCCGCCAAGATCTGCCAGCAACGATCAAGCGCTTCTTCTAGAGGAATATTCACAGATAAGTCCATCAATTCACTTTCAAAACGCTGACCATATTTTAATAGCTTCTCATCCCAGGCGCTCATCTGAAATCCCAGTGATTTTTTCTCCAGCGTTGAACGATAATCCGCGAACAACTGAATCATGCGGTCCATAATCGCCCGATGGTCTGAACGCGTCTCGCCATTAACCTGCTGTTTCAACCGGCTCAAGCTCCCGAACGGCTCAATGCGCCCACCCTTCAAATAAAACTGCCCCTCAGTAATATAGCCCGTATTGTCCGGCACCGGATGCGTTACATCATCGCCGGGCATCGTGGTCACCGATAAAATCGTCAATGAACCAGCCCCTTCAAAATCAACGGCCTTTTCATAACGCGCGGCCAACTGACTATACAAATCGCCCGGATAACCGCGATTGGACGGGATCTGTTCCATCGTGATTGCGATCTCTTTCATGGCATCAGCAAAATTGGTCATGTCCGACAAAAGAACCAGCACACGTTTGCCTTCCAGGGCAAAGCGCTCTGCAACAGCCAGACTGATATCCGGCACCAGCAAACATTCCACCGTCGGATCAGAAGCGGTATGAATAAACAATACCGAGCGCGACAACGCGCCATGCTGCTCAAAAATATCACGAAAATACAAATAGTCATCAAATTTTAAACCCATCCCACCCAAAATGATCAGATCAACCTCAGCCTGCATGGCAATACGCGCCAGCAATTCGTTGTAAGGTTCACCGGCAATGGAAAAAATCGGCAGTTTCTGCGACTCCACCAGAGAATTGAAAATATCAATCATCGGGATGCCGGTGCGCACCATGTTCTTGGGGACAATGCGTTTGGCCGGATTGACCGACGGGCCTCCAATGGCGATCATCTCATCCGCCAACGCCGGCCCGTTGTCACGCGGCTGCCCGGTGCCGTCAAAGATGCGGCCCAATAAATTTTCTGAAAAAGACACCTGCATCGGATGGCGTAAAAAACGCACCTTATCATCGGTGGAAATCCCGCGGCTGCCAGCCAGAACCTGCAGCGAGACCTTTTGACCATCCAGGCGAATGACCTGCGCCAAAGATGTCCCCTGACTCGTATGAATCTGCGCCAACTCTTTATTGGCAATGCCTTCGGCCTCGACGGTAATGACATCCCCGGCAATTTGAATAATATCACTATACACTTTTTGCATTGTTAACCCTTTTTTTAAATTAATAACTAATAGCTAATAACTAATAATTGTTGAACACGCTTTGCGTGCCGAACCAAAATAAACTTTCTTTTGTAAAATTAATAACTAATAGCGAATAACTAATAATTAACAATTGTTGTGCCGCTTCGCGGCCGCAACTCAATCCATGCTCTTTTTTAATGTTTTTATTGATGCTGTTAGCAGCCGAATCAACTCCTCACTTTTTTCCTTTAAAACCTTCATATTTTTCTCGTCATACAGACCAGAGTCCATTATTAAATCAATCCAATATCGCGCCTCATTCGCCTCTTTTAAAGCAATGCTTAATTTATTAATAAAATCCGCCCTAGATTGAGCATATTCAGCTTCCCGGATCAACGCGCCAATCGCTGTTCCTGCCCGTAAAAACTGCTTACTTAAAACAAATTCATTTCCTTTCTGAATCATTCTTGAAACTTTAATAACATCCAGTGCGAATTCATAACTTTTTGTTTTTAATACGTTTTTGTCTTCTGGCATTGATCTCACAGCGCGCGCAGCGTACCTTAATTATTAACTATTAGTTATTCATTATTAGTTTTTTTATTATTCGTTATTCATTATTCGTTTTATTCAATATTTCTTGCTCAATCTTCTTGAAGTTGTCGCTGCCAAACTCTGCCGAGTTCCAATTGATGAATTGCTGACGCAGCTCCTGAAAAAACGTCCGCGCCGCGTCTTTTTCATCGAATACAAATTCTTTACCCAAAATGGCTTGAATGACATCAAACACATACTGCTGCCGCTCCGCCGGTGTGAATTCATCCACCTTGTCAAAGGCGTTCTGCTGCAAGTACACCGCATCAAAAAACTCAGCCTTCAAATAAACGATAAAATCCCCGATCATCGTGCCTTCCTCGCCCACCACCTTCATCATCTGGCCGACGCTGCTGCCGCGCGATAAAATGTCATGCGCCACTTTTATCTTGGAAGGATCAATAAAACTCGGATATTTGCTCCAGCTCTCCAGCGGATCAATGGCAGGATACCGCCGAGCATCAGAACGCGCGCGTGACAGCCCGTGAAAAGCGCCTACCACTTTGAGCGTGCCCTGCGTCACCGGCTCTTCAAAATTTCCGCCCGCCGGAGAAACCGTTCCGCCGATCGTCACTGATCCTGTTTCGCCATTGCGCAGTTGAACCAGACCGGCGCGTTCATAAAACGACGCAATGCGTGACTCCAGATACGCCGGAAACGCCTCCTCGCCGGGGATCTCTTCCAGGCGGCCGGACATCTCCCGCATCGCCTGAGCCCAGCGGGACGTCGAGTCCGCCAATAAAAGCACATTCAACCCCATCTGCCGATAATATTCGGCCAGCGTCACCCCGGTATACACAGACGCCTCACGTGCGGCCACCGGCATCGACGACGTGTTGCAAATAATCATCGTGCGCTCCATCAATGATTTTCCGGTACGCGGATCCTGCAGATGCGGAAACTCGCGCAACAATTCAACAACCTCTCCGGCCCGCTCTCCGCACGCCGCCACCACCACAATATCAACCTCCGCATGACGGCTCAGCAAATGCTGAAGCACTGTTTTCCCGGCACCAAATGGGCCAGGCGTACAGAATGTTCCGCCCACCGCGACAGGCACCAGCGTGTCAATGATGCGGATCTTGGTCACCAAGGGTTGCGTGGGTTTAAGCTTTTTCGTATAAGCCTTAATCGGGCTCTTGACCGGCCAAACCTGATGCATCGAGACATCGTGTATTTTTCCGGCGGGATCTTTTAATTTCGCCACCGTGTCTTTGATCTGATATGTTCCTTGAGGCGCAATCTCAACAACCTCCATGACCTGCTGCTGAAATTGAAACGGCACCATAATCCAATGCTTAAAAATTCCTTCCGGAACGGTTCCCAGCTGCGCACCCGACTGAAGTCTGTCACCGATTTTCGCAGAAGGAGTAAATTCCCAACGGCTGTCATAATCCAACGGCCGAAGATACGCCCCGCGCTTTAAAAAAAACCCATACTGCTGCGCCAAATCCGGGAGAGAATTCTGCAGCCCGTCATACACCTTGGTCAACAGACCCGGTCCCAGCTCAACGCTCAAGAGCTCGTCGCTAAATTCCACCAGGTCTCCTACCCGCACTCCGACCGTATCTTCAAACACCTGCAAGTCGGCGCGTTTTCCGCGGACGCGGATCACCTCGGCCTTAAGCCGTTCTTCGCCGACCACCACATACGCCACCTCATTCTGCATGACGCGATCGTCAAACTGCACGGCGACCATATTTCCATTAACGCCGTTGACTTTTCCTGTACGCATGATCACTCCATTCTTTAAATGCACCAATGCTCAAGAACGCCCTTATTCCTGTGCTCTTGTGCTCCTGTGCTCATGTATTCATCTGCTCTTGAGCATTTTGTAAAATTTCTTCCAACCTCTTTGGCCCCTCATCGCTCTTAAACGCAGTCAGCCGTTCTAGTATCTTGAGTTTCACCGCGTAGACCAAAATCCACTCAAGCGAAAAATCTTTATTCAACGCCAGATCGTCCAGCACCTGCCAGTGCAGGCGCAAAAGCATCTTCTCCGCCTCAAGAGGACTATCGGCCTTAACCGCCAGCGCCAAAACATGAGCAACTCCGGCGTCAAATTCCCGTTCGCCACGCACCACCGCCAACGGATTCTGATGCCTGGCCACAGCGCGCATCCACGCAATTTCGTTTTTCAGCGCCATTTCAAATCGCTGCCAACGGACAAGCACAGGATTGTTCCCTATGGCGCGCTCAAGACCCAAGGCCAACTGCACCTGCCGATTGTCCTGTTCAGATAAAAGGCGCGCGCAATCCGCTGCAAACTCGTCGATGGAAAACGGCAGGATCCCGTCGAACGCTAACATTGGTAATGTTGAGGTGAAATAATAGTACATGGTCACTGAAAAATTAAGGATGAGGAAAAAAACAAAAAAGAAAAGCGGCAAACATGAAACCTTTTACTCACAAATTCTTTCCTGACTTTTGTTCCGACTTCACCCACCCTTTATCCTTTATCCTTTATCCCTTATCCTTTAATAATCTGCCGACGTATTCATTCACCTGCCGGCCCAGAAACTCCACCAGCGCATCTTCACTGAAATCAAAACAGGATTTTCCGTCATCAAAGCTGATGGTAAACCCACCGGTCACGTCCTCAGCAGTTTTAATCACCACAGATGTTTTCATTTCTTTCTGTAATTTTCCCAACAGATCCTTCTCCAAACGGTTCCGGCTGTTTTCATTCATAGCAATTTCAACGCCGCCCGTCCCTTGATCGGCAGCAAAGGCCTTAATAAGCTCAACGATCAACTGTGTGGTCTGATCGGATTGCAACGCGGCACCGGCCTCTTTACGGATAATCCCGGTCAGAATATGAATGATCTCTTGTTTCAAGGCCAGCACGGTATCCCGCGCCACCTGTCTGAGCGCAGCCCGGCTGGAATCTTCCAGCTGCTTCTGAGCGGTCTTGGCGTCGGAAATCATCTGATGTGCTTGTGTCTTAGCGGTGGCAATAATCTCATCCGCCTTTTTCTGCGCGGCAGCCTCAATATCCTGCGCTTTTTTCTGCGCGACCTCAAGCCCATCCTGTTTTATTTTATTGATCAGTTCCTGAACATTTTGTGCCATAACAATCTCCTTCTCAAAACGAATAATGAATAACGAATAACTAATAAATTGTGCGCGGCATTCCATCAATGACACGCTCATAAAAAAATAGCGCCCCGTTCGCTTGTCTGCCGCTGAGGACGCCCATGCTGATATTTATACACGCATATCTTTGAAAATATCCGCAACAGCCTGCCTGGGATCCGCCGCCTTCACAATAGGCCGACCGATCACCAGATAATTGCTTCCGCTGTCGACCGCGGCCTTGGGCGTCGCGACCCGTTTTTGGTCACCGGCATCACTGCCGGCAGGGCGGATGCCGGGTGTCACAATAACAAAATCCTGTCCGAATTCCCGTCGAATAGCAGCCGCCTCATGGCACGAAGCCACCACGCCATCCAGCCCCGCATCCCTGGCCAATGCCGCCCGCTCCAAAACATGAAGCATTATCTTATCGCCATGCTTACCACATGTCAATCCCTCTGCCGGCAATCCTGGTTGTGATGTCAAAACCGTAACGCCCACCACCAGGGGCCGTGATACACCGAAATCCGCAGCGGCCTGCTTGGCTGACTCTGCCGCTGCCCACATCATATCCTCGCCGCCGGATGTATGGACCGTCAGCATCAATAATCCACCCAACGACGACGCATTCTCCTTAGACATAGGCGCATTGCGTTCAACCGCCTGAACCAATCCGACCGCAGACCGAACCGCACTGGCCACCGTATTTGGAATATCATGAAATTTTAAATCCAAAAATACCTGCTTGCCGCGTGCCATCACAAACCGCGCTGCCGCTGGACCACAAGCGGTAAAAATCTGGCTGCCAATCTTATAAATATTCACGCGGTCGCCTAGCACATCGACCAGATTGCGCACTTCTTCCAGCGTATCCACATCCAGCGCGACAATGATCTCTGGTTTTTTCATAAAACTCCTTACCTTGAGCGCACTAGCAAACTGGCAGACTCGCTAGAATGCTAGTGCGCAAGTTTGCGAGTATGCTCTATTTAAAGCAGGGTCTGTTCCTACTTATTCAAAATTCAGGTTGCGAAGCAACGCCTCAATTATTAACTATTATCTCTTAATTATTAATTAAATCGCGCTGCCGATCACCTCGTGAATATCGGTCATGCCATTGTCCGCCATGTACTGCTCAATACCACGCAATATCGCGAAAGGCGCATTGGGATCAACAAATCCGGCTGTTCCGACGGCTACCATCGTGGCCCCGGCCATCAAAAATTCCAGCGCGTCATTGGCGGTCATCACGCCGCCCATGCCGATAATCGGAATCGTCACTGCGCGCGCCACATCATAGACCATTTTCACCGCCACCGGACGAATCGCCGGGCCGCTTAAACCGCCACAGAGATTTCCCAACAGCGGCCGACGCATCTTGGTATCGATCACCATCGCCGCCAGCGTATTGATCAAAGAAACCGCATCCGCACCTGCCTCCTGCGCCGCCACAGCGATCTCGACGATATCTGTCACATTCGGCGTAAGTTTAGCAATCACCGGCAGCGATGTTGATTTTTTAACTGCACGGACCGTCTCAGCCGTAAGTTTCGCATCCTGCGCAATCAGGATTTTTTTCTTCAAATTCGGACAAGACAGATTGCACTCCAGCGCTGCAATATTTTTTAAATTGGAAAATTTTTCCGCCAGCGCACAGAATTCTTCGTGCGAATGGCCCATCACGCTGACAATAATGGGCACACCCGTACGCACCAACGCTGGCAATTTATTGGCGATAAAATCATCTGCGCCTGCATTCTCAATGCCAATGGCATTGACCATGCCCGATGGAGTTTCACAGATGCGTGGCGGAGGATTGCCCTGCCGCGCATTTAACGTCACGGTCTTAGGCACCAGCGCACCAAATCGGCGCAGCTCATCCTCTGTATAATATTGTTCGCTGTAACAGAATGTTCCCGATGCAACCGTCACAGGATTGTCAAACGTCACATCCGCTATTTTAACTTTAAGATTCATCTGCTTCCTTTAGGAATTCAAGTACACCAGAGCACATGAGCACAAAAAAACCTTTTTTCTTCATGCCATCACACAAATTCAAACCCGGATTTTTCGTGTGCTCCTGTGTTCCTGTAATCATGTGCCCTTTAAAAAATTACTTCCTGCAAATCAAACACCGGCCCGTCGTGACATACCGTTCTATATCCATCGTTGGTCAAAATGATGCACCCCAAACACGCGCCGATGCCACAGGCCATCACCTCTTCGCACGAACATTGCCCAGCGATACAATGCTCTTTGGCCCAGGCCTGAACTGCCTTCATCATCGGATTAGGGCCACAGGTATAAATGCGTGTTGTCTGGGCATGGCCAGATATCTGATCAAACAGAACCGACACGCACCCTTTCTTGCCAACACTGCCATCATCTGTTGCTACATGCACCGTGCACCCCGCCTCTTGAAAAGCACTCAAATCAAAAACATAATCCTGATTACGCCCGCCATAGAGCAAAGTGAGATTTTTCCCGCTGCCTTTTAAGGCCTCTGCCAGAGACAATAAGGGAGCGACTCCAACACCACCGGCGATGAAGACAACATTGGAGACCGCTGCATCGGGCATAGTAAATCCATTGCCCAATGGGCCCAACACATCCAGAACATCACCAGGTTTCTTCTGTGCCAGGATCTCTGTTCCCCGCCCGCGTACCTCAACGAGGATCTCAACCGATGATTGCATGACACGATAAATAGCCAGCGGCCTTCGAAAAAATGGTTCAAGCGCATTGCCGACGCGCACATTAACAAACTGCCCTGGCCGACATGTCCGCGCCAACACAGGAGCGTTGAGCGTCATCTGAACAAACCGCTCAGAAACTTTTT
>CAZBHY010000002.1:0-22801 GCA_964491705.1 uncultured Planctomycetales bacterium | reverse complement strand
TTAATATTCCATTCCCCCAGGTCAATGACCGGACGCTTATAGGTCAGCGCAAAACAGATCTCAGACTGCGTTCCATAACTGCCCGGCAAGGCCACCACAATATCCGCGCTGCAGGCCACAATCGCATTTCTGGAAAATCCTATGTTGGTCGGCAAGGCAATATCAACAAAAGGATTGGCATCCGTCTTGTCTTTTCCAGGCAGAAGGCCAATGGTTGTTCCTCCGGCCTCTTTGCATCCACGGCAAGTCGCCTCCATTGTACCTGAAAGACCTCCGCAAACGAGAACACAATCCATATTAGCTATTATTTCACCGATTTTATGGGCAAGACGACCCACTTTTTCATCACAATCATGGCCGCCGACAACTGAAATGGTAATTTTTTGTTTTCTTTCTAAATCCACTTTTATTCTTTTTCTATATTAACAGTTTAAAAATTAACTCCACTTTAGAATTTTTTATGGATATAACCATGGTCAATTTGCTCCACTTTTATTCTATTTGAAAATTTAATGGCATTTAAAAAGGCCCCGTCGGGAATCGAACCCGAACAACAGGAACCGGAATCCTGGACTCTATCCATTAAGCTACGGGGCCATTCACAAAAAATTTTTCCGAAAAAGAGCAAATTTCCAATCAAAACAGTATCCGCTGATCACCGCTGCCCTACTTTTCAAAAACAACCTTTCCGGCACAAACCGTTGCCACTACGCGACCTTTAAGCATACGGCCAAAAAATGGAGAATTCTTTCCCTTGGAAACAAAATCGTCTTTACGAACCTCCCAAGTTTCCTCAGGGTCAACCACGGTCAGATCTGCGTCAAACCCTGGCGCGATGCGACCCTTATTGGCTAGGCCAGCAACACGCGCGGGAGATGTCGACATTTTATCCACCAATTGCGGCAAAGTCAAAACCTTTCTATCAACCAATTCTGTCATCGCCAAGCCCAAGGCCGTTTCCAAACCGGAAATGCCGGGTGGCGCCGCATCAAACCCCATCTCCTTGTCTTCCTGCGTATGCGGGGCATGATCAGTGGCAATGCAATCAATGGTTCCGTCAGCCAGCGCAATTTTTAACGCGTCAACATCGTCCTGCCGGCGCAGCGGCGGATTGACCTTGGCATTGGGATCAAAGCCGCACACAGCATCTTCCGTCAGAGAGAAATGATGGGGCGTACATTCAGCGGTCACCGCTGTGCCCATAGTTTTTGCCCAACGAATCACCTCACAGCTGCGCGCAAGACTAATATGTGACAAATGAATACGTGTCTTCAAATACGCTGCGATCTCAATATCCCTGGCCACGATCACGCTCTCAGCAGGAGCCGGATCCCCGCGCATGCCCAGCATCGTCGACTGAAATCCTTCATTCATCACACCTGACCCGCTTAAGGCCGCGTCTTGACAATGCTCCATCAAAAATAACCCGGCCATCCGAGCATATTTCAAGGCCTGAAACAAGATCTGACTATTGCCCACCGAATGCCCATCGTCAGTCAAAGCCAGACATCCCGCAGCGCGCATTTCCAACATATCCACCATTTCCTCGCCCTTCTGCCCCTTGGTCACTGCGCCCACCGGAATCACATGGACCAAACCCACGCGCCGCGCCTCGGCCAGCACCTGCCCAACAATTCCCGCATTATCAATCGGCGGACAGGTATTGGGCATACAAAAAATAGTGGTAAATCCGCCTTTGGCTGCTGCACGACATCCCGTTTCAATGGTTTCTTTGTCCTCTCTGCCTGGTTCACGCAAATGCACATGCAAATCAATCAGCCCAGGAAACACTATGCGCCCGCTGACGTCCAGCACCTTCTGTGCACCGACCGAAATCATCGGAGCAATTTTCACAATCACCCCGCGCTCAATCAAAATATCCTGCGGTGACGCAGCCATCCCATCTGCATTGACAATCACCGCATTTTTAATGACAAATGACATTGCCTCTCCTCATTGCCTCATTGTTAACATGTTTCCCCAAGCATCTAGCTGCTCGTTTCGGACTTTTTCATCGTTCCCAAAAGATACAACACCGCCATTCTAACCGCCACGCCGTTGGTCACCTGATCCAAAATCACAGAATTCTTTCCATCGACGACCTCTGCACTGACCTCCACGCCCCGGTTGACCGGCCCGGGATGCATGATCAGCACTCCCTCTTTGGCCTGCTTCAGACGCTGGGAATCGACACCGAACACCCGGATATATTCCCGAATCGACGGTAAAAAATTTTCCTCCTGCCGTTCGCGCTGCAGCCGCAAGAACATCAACACATCATGCGTGCGAATGACCTCATCTACATCATGCGTCACAGCAACACCCAATCGCTCGATCTCCGGCGGCATCAGCGTCGCCGGGCCGCACAGCGTCACCTTAGCGCCCAATTTCGTCAATCCAAAAATATTCGACCGGGCCACACGCGAATGCAGGATATCGCCGATAATCGCGACCTTCACACCATCTGTCCGCCCTAGTTTTTCTTTAATCGTAAACAGATCCAGCAGCGCCTGTGTTGGGTGCGCGCGGCAACCGTCACCGGCGTTGATAATGGATGATTTCAAATGTTTGGCCAAAATCTTCGGAACCCCGGCGGATTTGTGACGGACAACGATCATGTCCACATTCATCGCCTCAATATTTCTGGCCGTATCCACAATCGACTCGCCCTTGGTCAGCGAACTGGCGCTGGCTGTAATATTCAACGTATCTGCGGACAGACGCTTGGCGGCCAGCTCAAACGATACCCGCGTCCGGGTCGACGGTTCAAAAAACAGCATCACCACTGTTTTGCCGCGCAAGGCCGGCACTTTTTTCACATCACGGGTCGAGACTTCTTTGAATGATTTTGCCGTCTCAAGAATCAGCTCAATCTCCTCACGGGAGAGATCCTGCAGATCAAACAAGTCATGTTGTGTCCAAACGGTCATATCCATTCCCTTTTCATTAAGACAGCACCGCACAGTTAACGCCTCACACTGGTGATGCTGCCTCATAGCCTCAATATTCAACGTCCTGCAGGCGCTCCTTCACGACTATCTTTCTTCAATAACCACCTGATCGGGCTGATGGTCACTTTCCTCCAAGATCACCCGGACATCCTGCTCCAATGATGTTGGAATATTTTTTCCGACGTAATCCGCCCGGATCGGCAGCTCACGGTGACCGCGGTCAACGAGCACCGCCAGCTGAATACTGGCTGGCCGGCCAAAATCAATCAAGGCATCCAGCGCCGCACGGATGGTCCGTCCCGTAAAAAGCACATCATCCACCAAAATAAGATGCTTTCCCGCAATGTCAAAATCGATCAAGGTCTCGCGCACCACTGGCTGACTGGCAATCATGGTCAGGTCATCACGATACAGCGTAATATCCAAAATCCCACCGGGGATGGTGGTCTTTTCCATATCTTCAATGACCGCCTTAATCCGCTGCGCCAGCACTGCCCCACGGTTGCGAATGCCCATGATGCACAGCCGCTCCGTGCCCTTATTTTTTTCCAGAATCTCATGCGCAATACGCGTCACAGCCCGACGCACATTATCCGCATCCATAATTTTTGACACTGGGGTCATATTCACCTCTCCGACTACTGCTGTACGCTATTCGCGCATGCGGTTTATGTTCGCTTGGCTCCATAAATCGCGTTTTTCTCTATCCCGATTCCCTGCGGGAACGGGATTCATACCTCGGCTCCGCCAGGCACCCTGAACTTTTCGAAGGGTTCGCGCATGCGGTTTATGTTCGCTTGGCTCGCCTTCGCGAACCACAGGCCGCTCCATAAATCGCGTTTTTCTCTATCCCGATTCCCTTCGGGAACGGGATTCATTCGCGCATGCGGTTTATGTTCGCTTGGCTCCATAAATCGCGCGCTCATGAAAAAAGGGATTCGCCCTGTTCGGGTGAATCCCTGAATATTCGATAATCATTCTTGATCCCACGTGTTCACGATCATTCCTTGCCAGCCTCTCAGAGCCGGATTAAAGGTTGATGATTGCGTTAAATATAACACCCGCCGCAAAAAAAGTCAAGCTGTCAAAAATTCATAAAACCACTGCTCACAGGTAACATTTAGCTATGAGTCAACTGGCATAAATTCCATTCCAACTATAAACTTTAAACGAAAATGCGCGCATAAGCGCTCCGGTTTGCGCCCAAGTAATATATGAAAACTGAACCAGAAAAGCATCGCTTGCTGCCTACAACAATGAAAAATGACAATTGCTGATATTTGATGCGATCAGCCCTTGCCGGTCAGACGTCGAAATGATCAACCCCTGATCCTGCTTTTGTTTGGACAACCTTAACCATGCCTGCAAACCACTGGCGTGTTGCGTGGTTAACGTCGAAGAGATCTTCATCTCAACCGGAAAAATGCCGTCCGCCGTTTCAATTAAGAGATCCACTTCATGCCCATCGACGCTGCGGTAGAAATATAATGAACACACATCCATGAAAGCAGAGAACCTTTTAACGAACTGGGTAACGCATGCCGTTTCGAATAACGCCCCGGCCATCGGGCCGCTGAGTAAATGGGCCTCATCCTGCAACCCGACGAGAAATGACACAAGCCCCGTGTCCATAAAGTAACATTTCGGCGATTTTATAACACGCTTGCCCAAATTCTTATGATACGGATAAAGCAGATAGATCAACGAACTCGCCTCTAAAAAAGAAACCCATGATTTGATTGTCGGGACCGTTACGCCAATCTCCCGTGAAATCGTGGAATAGTTCAGCTCCTGCGACGTCCGTGCTGCCAAGACCCGGATGAACCGCTCAAAATCATTCAGATTTGCCGTCCTGATATTCCCCCGGACATCACGGTCAATATAGGTCTGCACATAACTTGAGAACCATATTTTCTTTTTGACCTCTTGATTAACAACGATCTCCGGATATCCGCCGTTCAGAAGCCATTCCCCTACCGGCAATGAGCGCTCATCTGATGATTTTGCCTTTATCAAAGAGTGGATATAAGCGCTCGCCTGATCCAACGCGGGGCGCAGCCTTCCGGTCATCTCATCCAAGGAAAAAGGATACAGCGTCAATACAGCGACACGCCCCGCCAGTGACTCACTCACATTGCGCATTAACGGAAACTGCTGGGACCCTGTCAATACCCACTGACCGGGTTTTCTGTCCTTATCAACGAATGCTTTAATATAAGAGAATAATTCCGGGGCATTCTGAATTTCATCGATGATAACGGGCGCGGAAAACTGCTGTAGAAAGGCTTTAGGATCTTCAACCGCAAGACTGCGGACATCTAATTCATCCAACGACACATACCGGTATTTTCGCCCCAGGACATGCTGGACAAGCGTTGTCTTTCCTGACTGGCGCGGCCCTGTAATTAACACGACCGAAAATGTCTTGATCGAGTCGCTCAGGCTTTTTTCAAGAATTCGCTTACGATACATAATGCCATTTTAAAATTCTATTTTAAATTGTCAAGATAAAAATTCCCTCCCTTCAGCAATCCTTAAATCCTTTTACGTTGAAAAAAACATGGAAACAAAAATTGCCAAGGCCATGCACTTTGCCCATCTCTCCGATAACATCAATTCTGAGACAACAAATCTAAAATCGCTCCTCACGGGTAACATTTAATGATGAATCAACTGGAAGACAAACCAAACAATAAGAAACCGCTTCCTTAAATAACACCAAAACCGCTTGTGAAGAGATCACATAAATATTATACTTTTACTAATAACAATAAAAATTCTATTTCACATATGATGTTTAAAAAAATTTCTATCCTGGCTTTCTGTTTTTTATTTCTGACGCTATCGCGCGGCAACGCGCAAGATACGCAAAGCGCAAAATTACAATATTCCTCATATTACCCTGCTCCGTTGGTTTCATTCCGAACCCTGCGGCTTTTCCCGCAAACTTATGTTGTTGATACATCTTTCACCCCTCCCCCCTGTATACAACCAGGGACCCTCATGTTTAGTCACGAAGGCGAGGCAATTCCTCAATATACTGAAGGAACCGCCAATTTTATTTTCTGCAACCATGCTTCTCCTGATAGCGACGAAACCGCCCCATTTCTTTGGTCACCTATCCCGGGAGTTTGGAGCGCGCCCTGGTCACATGCGTTTATTACCGATACAACTTCCCCGCAATTGAAGAGGGTTTCTATTACTCCAACTTTAGCCGCCGACTCCGAACCAATTCACCCATTTAAATTATCTATCGGCAACAGCTCAGGAATTTTTCTCCACCCTCCCTGGCCTATTGGATCTGGGTGGCTACCAATGACCTTGCCCGCTATCGGGCCAGGAACCCGTTTTATCTTTCATGGTTCCAAGGCCGCTGCTTTACGCATTGGAGGCATTCCGGATATTGATGTTTACACACACCTAAAAGAACATCAATCAGGAGGCATACACATTCTTAATTTTTGGGATGACAGTAATATCGGAAACAGATCCGTTGCTATCGGATCTGCCAGCCTCGTCTCATCACCCAACGCGACCGCAATCGGATTCTTACACGTCATCCATGGCTCAAGTGAAAACTCTATTTTGCTCGGTGGGCACAGCGGCCTCATTGAAAACAGCCCCCACGCAGTCGGGGCAGGAAAAAATGTGACGCTGTCACACGCACCTTTTTCTGTTCGCCTCAACCGCGGACGCATTCAGGGTGTTATCAAGGATTCTTCGGGAGAAGTCCTTCACCGTTGCGCGACATGCGACACAACCAACACAGTAACATCTATCATCACACGGGACGCTGATATCAAGTACAGTCCTTATGCCTTCTGGGGAGGCAACAATGATTTCAGTCAACCCACCGGGTTTGGATTCGGAGAAATCACCGCGTCGCCTTATGCCACTATTCTTCATTCAACCGCAATTATCAGGCCGGCTGGCGCAACCGAAGATTCTACGGCTGCATCGCTATCTGATTATATCAACTCAAACGCGCATGACTTTATCGGCACAGGATCGATGCACCGCATTGAACGAACACTCGAGGAGACAGCCAGCGCTCATGCGCTGATCAGCTCTGTTCCTCCAGAGACCCCAGCCTCAGTGATTGTCGGAGGTTACAACAACCAGATTTTATCCGCCTCAAACAGCACAATTCTTGGCGGAGACAACAACCGCATCCAATCAGCCGCGCCTTTTTGGAGCACAGCAGCTTTTTCCTCGATTGGTGGCGGTACAAACAACTTTATTCCCGCAGCCTTTTGCACCATTGTCGGAGGGCAGGGAAACAAGGCCGGCAGCCTGAAAAGAGATGAAGACGATTCTCTGGTGGCGATGCACGCCACTGTCGGAGGCGGACAAAACAACTATGCCTTCGGCCGTGGTTCATTTATCGGCGGAGGATATGGCAATCTCATTGGAAGCAAACAACCGTTTGAATCCATCGGAAACCCTAATAACAATGACGGAAAATATTCTGTTATTTTCGGAGGAAAAAACAATACTATCCTGGCGGATTACGCTGTGATCGGAACAGGCGAAGATAACACGATCGGAGAAAATGGACATTATTCGGTCATTGAAACAGGAAAAAACATCACCGTTAACGGCTCCCATTCCTGGGCCTTCGGTCGCAACATAGAAGTCAATGCTAATAATGTATTCATTTTCGGGTATAAACGAGACGCCGATCGTCTTTTGTCCGGTCCCATTACTGTAAATCAAGATAACACTTTTATTATTTATAATTATCCCCAAGGTAACGGCGTTCTGGAAGACAGCCAAACAAGTCCTGTCCAAGAGATGAAAGTTGGCATTCAGACAATCAATCCGCAATACACCCTAGATGTGAACGGCAATATTTGCGCTCATTCGATAATTCTTAGCACCCCACAGGTCGCCTCAGCCAATACACAATGGGGGACGATCTCAACGACTTCACCCTATGCCGTCAAATTTAAAAACGATATTGCAGAAATTTTTCCCGCGATCGAAACGGTTGGGCCAGGTGATGTTGTTGTCATCGCGCCGTCCGATGACAATGCTGTTGCCATCATGCAAAGTACTGCGCCTTATGACAAACGTGTCGTGGGCATTGTGTCTACAGCACCGGCTTTAGTCTTTGAAGGAGACCGTATCGTCGGTCATGGTGAAGCCACCGCTCAAACGACACGCCCGCCCATCGCGTTGTCCGGACGGGTGGCGTGCAAAGTATCATTAGAAAACGGACCAATCAAAGTAGGAGATCTACTGACAACGTCATCGACTCCCGGACATGCGATGAAAGCCACCGACCGCGAACAAGCCTTTGGGACAGTGATCGGCAAGGCCTTGGAATCATTTTATCCGGATCCAAACAATGAACAGCAAACAGGACTGATCACTGTCTTTGTGGGGTTGCAATGAAACATCGACTCTTTTTCACAATCTGGATGGCGCTAATAACAGCAGTATTTCTAAATACTCCTGCCCGGTCCCAGACTGTGCAAAGAACAATCGAATCATATCATATTTCACCAACATTCACATATAAAAGCATCCAACTTTTTCCTCAAAGCCATGATGGATCAATCAATATCCTTGGCACCCCCTGTGAATATAACGAAGCTGGAACCATCTTTAATAGCGACAATATGACTGATGAAATCATGTCCGTTCTTTTGTGCCAGATTAATGAAGAGGACGATCCTGCGCAGCAAGGCTTCTGGGCTCCTCTACCTGGACTTTGGTCCCAATCAGGCAATAATATATTTTTAACAAATGTTCAAAACCCTGAAGATATCAGAATTCTCATTGGAGACACCCCCCTTCGAACTTTTGGCGATCCAATCAATGTCCCGCATCATAAATTGACCTTAAGTGGCAGCGGAATTATTGCATCAGGCACTGAATTCCTGCCCTTAGAACAAGACTTGTCACAATTCAGCGATATCCCTGCCGGAGATTATGCCATGTTTCTCTGGTATCCTCAAAAAGGCGCATTTCGCGCCCAACGCACCGGCACCGACGCCTTCTTGTGGAATGAAGATAATGTCGGCTACTACTCAGCCGCCTTCGGCTATAATACGATCGCGTCAGGATTCGGAGCCTTTGCCGGAGGAGAAAACAATACGGTCATCGGCCCCTTATCAATGATTGCCGGAGGGAAAAATAATTATGTGCAAACCTTGACTGATCCATTAAATGAATCCAGCTTCCTTCACCGATTCATCAATAATTCATCGATCATCGGCGGCGAAAACAATTATATTGGAGGTCAAATAATCAATGACCGTCCTTCTGCAGGGCCTGCTGGTAACCTAATTGGTGGAGGAAAAAATAATTTTATCGTAAATGCTTCTGAATCAGCCATTCTGGGAGGTTCCGGGCTAAGAATTCATGGCTTGGGGCATCTGTTCCCGGATGATGAAGATCCGAAAGAAACACTCCCTGAAACGCCAACCGACACCTCTGATGCGACCGACCCATTCAGGATAATGCGAACATCCGCTCTCATCCTGGGAGGATCAAACTCCAGCATTTTAGACAGCAAGGGCGCGGCGATCGCCATGGGAGAAAATAATTCCATATCCTCCACCTTCCCTAACGTGAATTTCCCCAACCCTTACCAGCAAAGTCTGAGAGCCGGCATTTTTAACGGACGCGACAACCAAGTTAGTGACGGCTATTATTCTCTCATCGGATCAGGCCTCAACAACATAATCAATTCCAGTGATTACTCAACGATTGCCGCTGGAGAAAACAATACAATTTTCGACTCCAGCGGCGCGCTCATTCTCGGAGGCGGCCCTAGTGATAGTAGTCAACGAAATTCTATTCAGAACGCTCCATTTTCTATTATTGCAGGAGGGCGAGATTCCCTCAAAATTGAAGGGTCTCATAATATCCTTATAGGCGGTTTTGGACCGTCCACTGGAGGCTTCACCATGCTCTCCGGGCACCACTCATTTTTAAATCTAAGACCAATCTCCACCAGCCTCGAATCGTCCCTATTTAATTCAGCTGGTAACTACTCAGTCAATACTGGGGCACGTAACCATGGAAATTATTCTATAGCGCGCCCTGTCTCCAGAATATTCAGCGGCGACTTTTCAAGCACGCATGGCTTCAGTCACAGTTATGGGAATTTCTCATGGACAGGAACAGGGAAAAGCGGTTTTTGGTCAACGAATAAAGGCGAGCGTATTTTTTATTGGGGGGTTATGTCTTATATGGACCAATCAACGCAGTCATCAAGCTGCAATAACTGTATTGATGAAAATGCCTCCGATTTATTTATTATCGCAAATCAAGATGCTGTTGAATATGGATTATCCCCCTTTAAAGTCGGGATCGGCACACTCGACCCTCAATATACTCTTGATGTCGCTGGAAAAATACGAACCGCATCTCTATCGATTGGCACGATAAACAATGCTGACGTATCAGACTCTGAACTCTGGCTAGGTGACCATTCTGAAGGAGGCAAGGAGCTGTCCATCCGCCCTCCTGATTTAGCAGAAATATTTAAAACAACGCACCCTGTTTTGCCCGGGGATGTTTTAGTGATTGATCCGGACAATGCACATCTGCTGTCAAAAAGCAACAACCCCTATGCGTCCAATGCTATTGGCGTGGTGTCCTCTGCCCCAGCCATGGTGTTTACCGGTAACGGCCTAATCACCACTCCCGAAACCAGCACGCAACCGACAACACATCCGGCCGTTGCCCTCACGGGACGCATACCGGTTAAGGTCTCGATGGAAAACGGACCTATTGAACCCGGCGACTTATTAACAACATCTTCTCAGCCCGGCATAGCCATGAAAGCGACAGATATCCAACGGTCAGAACATGCCGTAATCGGCAAGGCCTTGCAAACTTTTGACAATGCATCCCCTGAGGAAACAGGAATTATATTAGCAATTATTATGATCCGGTAAAAAAATGAGAAAAAAAATCCTGCTATCAATACTGCTGACATGTTCCATAACCTGCTTAAGCACAGCGCAAACAGGACAGCAGAAAAGTGTCACCTTGAAAACATTTTTCCCTGAACCTGTTGGGAGCTACGCCAGAATACGGCTCTTAAGACGCGATGCGTTGCCTGACACATGCAGTCCGGGTGAACTGGCCTCTTTTTCGACTACAGATTATATTGGGGCAACCCGTTTAACAGTCAATGCTTGCTATCGAAAAGATAACGATTGGAATGGCATATGGAGGCCCTTTGATTCCGTTTGGCGCCAGACAATTATTAATAATACAGAAATACTGTGGCTCCCGCGCGGAATGATAGAAACCCGCACACGCGGAATCAGCATAGGAACAACTGATCAGGCGGTCTCCCCTTTGACGTTAGAAAATGACGGCGGTATTCTTGCTTTAGATGATTGGAGTAATGCACCGGCAAGGCCCTGGCGCCACCCACAAGACGGATTTTTCCTGTTATGGGACCCTGAAAGAGCTGCCTTCCGAGCCCTGTCTCGAACAGACCATCAGGCAAATATCGCTGTCGAACCCATTGCGTTATATTCAACCGCTTTCGGCAGAATAAATCTCGTGAGACAACAGGCCTCCATGATTTATGGCGGAGAGCTAAATACAATCGACCATCGTTTCTCTATCATTGGTTCAGGATCAGACAATATAATCGGCGCGCAGGGTGACAGCGATACTCTATCAGCAAATGCCATCATTGGTGGCGAATGGAATAAAATCCTCGGGACCTCGGCCACGCATTCCTTCATCGGGGGCGGAAATAATAATACAAACCGTGCCACCCATTCTTCCATCGCCGGCGGCGATCATAACACGATCGAGTCCAGCGCTGATTTCTCCGCTATCGGGGGTGGAGGGGAAAATATTTCCCACGCATCCTTCGGTGCAATTATCGGAGGACAATATAATAAAATTTTAAACAATGCTAATTACTCTTTTATAGGAGGCGGCTTTAACAATAGTATCTCCTCTCCCCATTCTTTGATTGCCGGAGGGGAAAAAAATACGATTCTCGCAACAGGTGAAAAAAATGCCATTATCGGGGGTTTTCAAAATCAAACAGAAACAATCAACAACTATATTATTGGCGGATATAAGAACCATATCTCTGCTGCTTATTCAATAATTGGAGGAGGAGAAAGCAACTATATTGAATCAAACCAATACAACGCAATCTTCGGTGGAAAAAATAATATTATTAATTCGAATCCGCTGGGACCGCCGAATATAAAAAATTCAGCTGATCGAGGAGCAGAATATTGTCTTATCGGTGGCGGCGAAAATAATCGCATTTCTGTGTTCGCAGGAACTTCAGAAACTAACCGCTATCCCACAGCCATTATCGGCGGAGGAAAAGATAATATTGTGGAAGCGAAATTTTCATTCATCGGAGGAGGAAAAAATAATTCTATCCCAAGAAATGCCGTTATTCACGAGACTATTATCCAGGCAAATTATGTCGCTACCATACCAGGAGGGGAAGGAAACATTAATCATGCCCAACACTCCTGGGTTGGTGGCCGTAACATGGTCAATAAAGAAGTCCAATCAAAAGGATTTCACTTTCTATGGGGACACACTGATAGCCCAATTACACCGCCTTCATGGGACACAAAATCAGTATTCGCTTTATTCCAAAATGTAAATGTCGGCATTCAAACAACGACGCCAAAAGAAAAACTGGATGTCAATGGACACACACACGCATCCGGGCAATTGTTTCTCACTAAGCTGCCTTGGGTGACAGGCACAGCGAACAAACTCAATATTGGGACAGCCGATCATAAATTTTATATGGATCTTGCCGAAACGTTTGACGCTGATCGCGAGGTTTCCGCTGGCACCGTGCTCACCATCTCTCCAGATCCAAACGAAATCCGGCTGACACCCAGCTCATCCGCCTATGATCCCCATGTCATCGGCATTGTCTCCACATCACCGGCTGTTGTTCTCAAAGGCCATGAGACCATCATGATGCCTGACCCGGCCGAATTTGCCGTTCCCACCAACACCCCGCCCGTCGCGCTCAAAGGCCGCGTGCCGGTCAAGGTCACGCTGGAAAACGGGCCTATTCAACCCGGCGATGCACTGACGACATCCTCGCTGGCTGGCCACGCGATGAAATCAACCGATTGGGACCGGTCATGGGGAACCACGATCGGCAAGGCCATGGAACCATTTACCGGCGGTCCCAATGGCGAGACCGAAGGCATGATTATGGCCTTTGTGGCGATATACTAAGGATTAAGGATTAAGAATACAAAATGAAGAATAAAGGATGAAAAATAAGGGATAAAAAACAGAGACAAACAGACCTATGAAAACTTTATTAACAATGAGCGATTTCCTACCTTAAAAAATGCCTGCTAAATAGGGAACATTACAAATAATTCTCCCATCCCTCTATATCGCAAAACATTACAACAATAGGACCTTTATTGCAAGACGAAAATGGGGTCTGGTTTTTACCCGTTTCTTCCCTTTGTTACCCATTGTTTCTGCATTGGATAGGCACATATTGGACAGAAGGCACGAACAACTGAATTTCTCATTCAAAGAATTCAACTTTCTTAATAAATGTGTTGTTTGAATAATCCTTCTCAATAACAGACTTATCTTCATTAATAAAAATATTCGCTTTTTTTATTCCGGCTTTATCTTTCTTATATGGATTCATATAGGGTCGATAATCCAATGTTGCCGTCTCTCCCGGACCCAAGGGGTCAAGATTAGACACATCACCATTATGCTCTTTTCCATCACTTACGAACTGAACTAAAGCAGAAATTCCTTTTTTTGCCGTTTTTGTTCCTATGTTTTTAATAAATACCCTTATGACCGTATCAAAATTATTAACCTTAGGATGTTCTGGGTAAACTTTTACATCCGTAACTATAAAATCAATAAACCCGTTACTCGATTCATTAGATACTGCTGTATTAACTTTATTTTGCATTTGCTTCATGCTTTCTTCCATTGACTCTATCACTCCCATTTTCCAAACCCCATCTTCTTTTACAAAAACAAAATCATCGTCTCTGCTTAACCCGCTATCTTCTACAGAAGTAATAGTAATAATTACTCTCTCGCCATCCTCAATTGCTTTTACAAATGTTAAATCTTTATACCACTTCATCTCCCAACCAGGCTGAGAAAAAGTTTCCAATGTTTTCTTAGTAAGGTATTGATCATACGTCACTCGATCTTTATTCACATTGGCCTGCTTAATCTCTTCAAAACTCTCTTGGGCCTCTTTAATGTTTATAGATTCGGCAAAAATAATAACAGGAAAACACAATCCTATAACTAACAGCAGAATAAAAAGATCTTTCTTTTTCATCCTTCCTCCTTTATCCTTTATCCTTCGTATTTCTGTGAATCACAATGACGATCTCCCCTTTAACCGTCTTCTTGGAGAAATAATCCACGAGCTCGCGCGCTGTTCCGTTGGGGATTTCTTCGAATTTTTTTGTCAATTCCCTGGCCACCGCCACATGAGGATTGTCCATCACATCCGCAATGTCTTGGAGCGCCTTAACCAGACGATGCGGCGACTCATAAAAAATCACGGTGCGCTCTTCTGTTTTTAACAGCTCCAATTTTTTCCGCCGCGCTGCAGATTTCGGCGGTAAAAACCCTTCAAAACAAAATCGGTCCGCGGGCAGGCCGGATAAAACCAATGCGCATACTGCCGCGCATGCCCCCGGGATCGCAGTAACCGCAACACCGTTCTGACGGGCTGCCTGAATGAGACGGAATCCGGGATCGCTGATGCCGGGAGTCCCGGCGTCAGATACCAGGGCGACGTTCTTTCCCTCTTTGAGCAGGCTGATCAAATGATCAATTTTTTGAAATTCATTGTGTTGAAAAAAACTGGTTTGCGGCGTCTCAATGCCGTAATGTTTAAGAAGAATCCCTGTGTGACGCGTGTCTTCCGCAGCGATCAGGTCCACGGTCTTGAGTGTTTCAAGCGCGCGCAGAGACATGTCTTGGAGATTACCAATCGGAGTAGCAACGATATAAAGCATAGGATGCAATCCTCATGCAGCGAGTGATTCTGACATCATTCCACTGTCACAGACTTTGCCAAATTCCGCGGCTGATCCACATCGCACCCAAGGGCCACGGAGATATAATACGCCAGCAGCTGAAGCGGCAGTGCGACCAATAAAGGCGTCAGCATCTTTTCGGTGCGGGGAATAAAAATAACGTGATTTGCATATTGACGGATCTGGTCGTCCCCGTCAGTGGCGATGGCAATGATTTTGCCTTTACGCGCGCGGATCTCCTGCATATTCGAAACCATTTTGTCATAAGTGTCTGCCTGAGGCGTAATACACACCACCGCACGGTATTCATCAATCAACGCGATTGGCCCGTGCTTCATTTCTCCGGCAGCATACCCTTCGGCCGGAATATACGACACTTCTTTCAATTTCAACGCACCTTCCAGGGCAGATGGATAATTGATGTTGCGGCCTAAAAACAAAAAGCATCCGAAATGAGAATTTTTCTTCGCGATCCGAGCGATGCTGTTTTTAGTGTTCAATATCTCTTCATAACTGTCCGGAATCTTTTGAAAAGCCGCAACCATATGATCATGGGCCGAGCGTGTGATCATGCCATTTTCCTCAGCCAACTTTAACGCGAAGAGATACAGCATCGCCACCTGTGCAATGTAGGCCTTGGTCGAGGCCACGCCGATCTCAGGGCCCGCGTGTGTATAAAGAACACCCTCGGACTCTCTGGCCAACGATGATCCCACGACATTACAAATCGAAACAACCGCAGCCCCACGCGCCCGGGCCTCTCGGACAGCCGCCAAGGTGTCGGCGGTCTCGCCAGACTGGCTGATGGCCATGACCAAAACATTCTCATCCACAATCGGATCACGATACCGGAACTCACTGGCCGCGTCGACCACAACCGGGATGCGGGCCAACTTTTCAATGACATATTTTCCGATCAATCCCGCATGATAGGCGGTCCCACACGCGACAATAACAATGCTCTTGATTCTCTTAAAGACCGCGGCGGATATATTCATTCCATCCAAAACAATCGCATTGTCCTTGATCCGGTCACGGATCATGCGCCGCAGCACATCCGGCTGTTCATGGATCTCCTTGAGCATAAAATGCGCGAACCCCTGCTTTTTCACAGCATCCACGCTGAATTTAACGGTGTCCACCTGAGCCGCAACATCCTGTCCCTCAAACGTCATGACCTTAACGCTATTCGCCGATAAAACAGCCATCTCACGGTCTTTCAGATAAATAATCTTCCTTGTCTGATCCATAATCGCCGGAACATCTGACGCGATAAAATTTTCCCCGTCGCCTATGCCGATAATCAACGGCGATCCAACACGCACCGCGACCAAAATATCCGGGCAGTCCGCGCACAGAACGCCCAGCGCAAACGCCCCCTCAAGTTCAGCAATAGCTTTCTGAACAGCACTGATCAACCGTGTCTGCGCGCACTCGCCCATCGATGCAGCGCCTTGCCGATAATACCATCCGATCAATTGCGCAATCACTTCCGTATCTGTCTCCGAAGCACATTTGATGCCTTCGGATTGCAGTCGCTTCTTCAGGATTTGATAATTTTCAATAATGCCATTGTGAACGATCAGGATTTTCTGTGATGTGTCAAAATGAGGATGCGCATTCACCCGGTTGGGTGCGCCATGGGTGGCCCAACGGGTATGAGATATGCCCAAACAGCTTTGCGGCAGAGGATGCGCGCCAATCTCTACGCGCAGCTGCGCAATCTTTCCCTGCCGTTTGCGCACCATGATTTTTTTCTTACGGGCATCAAAAATTCCCACGCCGCTGGAATCATATCCGCGGTATTCAAGCTTCTGAAGACCATCCAGAAGAATAGGCACTGCCTGTTTGTGACCGATATAGCCGATAATTCCGCACATAATGTATGACCGAATACGTGATGAGTGACATAACGTGTTGCTATTTTAATTCGCCACTGCACGAATATTAATACACGTAACCACTTTATTATAACGATTCTTTTTGCGGGTAAAATAAACCTCCCCATCACACCTTGCTGTCAAATGCATGTCCCCCACCACATTAAGGCCAGGTTTCCAGCGGTCTCCCTGTCTGGTTAGAACGCTGCCGGCCTTAACTGCCTGCCCCCCAGACACTTTGAGACCACGCGTTTCAGTATAAAATTTAGTTGTTGTTCCTCCGACTTTCGTCATGATCCTGCCTCCTGATATAAAAAATCCCTATTTTTAAAAAGTAAAGGACGTTATGATAACAAAAAACAATAATAATGTAAATAAAAATAAACCGACAGCCCGCCGCATACGCAACGAAGGCCATCAACGCTGACATCGCTTAATTTTACCTGCGTTTATTTTAAAATCGCATCAATTTCTGATTTAAACTGCTCAAGCGTGCGCGCGTTGGTCTTTTTCCCATTCAAATAATATGTTGGCGTTCCACGGACATCCGCAGCCATGCCCAGATTCAAATCTGCCTGTATCAGCTCACTCCAAGCCGCGTCATTCTGCTCCAGGTCTTTTTTAAACTTTTTGATATTCAGCCCTATGGATTTGGCAATCTCCTCATATTTGGCATCGCCCAACTGATGACTGTTCTCCAACACGCCAGTCAACATTTCAAAATATTTTCCCTGTTCCCCCGCAGCCAATAGCGCCTTTGCAGCAGAAATCGCCTGGGCATGAAATCCCAATGGAAAATTTTTGACAACATATTTCACTTGCCCGGGATAAGCCGCAACCACCTGATCAATGACCGGTTGAAATCGTTTGCTGAATGGGCATTCAAGATCGAGAAAACCAACAATGGTCACTGGGGCAGATGACTTGCCTTTCACGGCAGAACTGCCAATCGGAAGCTCATAAACCTTATTCATGTCTTCCGCTGGAGGTTGCGGTTCCGATGGTTGCTGTCCTGGGACCTGCATCACCAGATCAAAAATACCATTCATCTTGCGTGTTAAGTCATCAAGATTTTCCTGCGAGGCCTTATTGTCATTGGCCATAAGGCGCAATGCGTCCAGCACCTCTCCCTGATGGCGCACAAGCTGCTCAGTCAAAACAGCGTTGTGCTGAACCGCATTAAACATCAGGCCAAAAAACACTCCCAAAACCACTACCACCACAATGCCCAAGATTCTCATTTTCATAGACCGTCCTTTCATAATGTTTGTTTTTTATTGTTAGCAGATTGATGGTCCGTTGCCATTTTAACAATTGAACATACGCTACAGCGCGATCCCTCCATAATGAGAAACAATATGCTTGATGTCATTCCATCGCTGTGTGCATCCAAAAACAGCAATAATACAAATATCCTTTCCCTTGGTCAAATACCCGACAAAACATGCCTGAGCAGCGCGGGTCCATCCTGTCTTTCCATAAATCTGTCGCTTCCAGTCAAAAAACAAAATCCGGTTGTGACTTTTCAAGTGAATCGTCCTTCCAGAGAGAGAATGAATCGTCTGATATCGTTGTTTGATGGCTGCCTTAAAAAACGGATGTTTTAGCGCCTCCCGAAAAATCAGATACATATCATACGCTGTCGTGTACTGCGCCTCTTTGGTCGGCAAACCGTTGGGATTCGCAAATCGCGTCTGACGGCATCCGAGTTTCTTAGCACGGGCATTCATCATCTGAACAAATTCCCATTCCGATCCAGCCACGGCCTCAGCCAAAACAACCGCAGCGTCATTGGCCGACCGCAAAAGAATCGCATAGATCAGATCCCTAACCTTAAATTTTTCTCCAGGCTGGACATCAATCTTGGTCGGCTGAACCAATGAGGCCCGCTTGCTCGCCGTTACAGTATCATTGAGCGACAGCCGCTCTAGGACGAGCAGCGCAGTCATCACTTTGGCCGTACTCGCTGGCAACACCCGCTTATGGACATCCTTTCCATAATACCGAACGCCTCTCGTGCTGTTTGAAAAAATCGCGGACTTCGCGGACACAGCATACCCGCTGGCAAAAACCACATCAAAAAAACACGCCACAATAATTACGGCAGCAATCAATTTTTGAAAAATACGTCTGATCTTTTTCATGTAAAAACGGGCGGGCCGTCCTATGTCTCTTGTCCGATAGATGATGTGGCGGCGACGGCATGGGATACCAGCTCAATCGCACGGGCCGTTCCCGGCGTCGGCAAAACATTCTGTCCCTCAGCGCGCGCGACACACCATCCTTTGTGAGTTTTAATAATAACAATCCATAGGGGCTGTGTCAAATGCTGTTCTGAAACAATCAGCCGGACAAACCCTTTCTGCTGAATTGGATCAAACATCCATTCCTTGGGCACCACGGCTATTCCGTTGGCACACTCTTCTTTGACCTCAAACACGTCAGGAAAAAAATCACGATGATAAAACGCCTTCACCTCTGCGTCCTCCTTGACCATAATATCCAGATGATGTTCTTTTTCCAGTATGAGCTGATAAAACTCCTTTTGACCGGCGGCCGACCATTTGCGCTCAAATTTTGTTCCGAATTGAGCCGCCACCGTCTGCCTCGTCACGCGAAATCCCGTATCATTGGTCTGCGTCATGATCCAGTCGGCATAGGGCTGGGCATCGGTCACGCACTCCAATGACCCGCCGTCATCCAGCCGGCTGTTGAGTAACCGCAAAAAATCCTGTGAAAACAAACGATGATGCTCATGACGATCTTTCGGCCAAGGGCATGGAAACAGACACACTGCGTGCGCAATGGTCTTCTGGCGAAAAAACCGCTCAAGGCTCACCCAGGCATCCGCATGCAAAATCCGCAACTGCTGTTTAAAGATAGCCTGAATGTCTGACGGAAAACGTGCCGCCCTCTTCATGCACTTCTGAATTCGTCCCCAATCCAACTCAATACCGATATAATTTTTTTCCTGATCCTGCGCGAGACAGGACAACACGTATTCTCCGTGCCCAAATCCAATTTCTAATTGCAGCGGCCGATGATCAGGAAAGATGTTTTGCCAATCCAGCGGGCGTGCCACATCATAATACGGAATAAAAACTTCTCTCGCCACATCCCAATAACCGTTCATATCTTTTTATCCTAACGCTGCCAATGCGCACACCCGAATCATGAGGCAATAGCGGAATTGATCATTCTCATTATCGTTGTTTGAGCCGATTAAAAAACTCCCATCCCCAACCAATCAATCGGTCCTGCTCAAACACCAGTGGCACCAATTCATCATCCGACACCGTTCCATCGCTTTGGTGAATATCCGTTAGATAATAATCAATCACATAAGACCGCTTGCCCTGATCATGCTGCTCCTCACGATAAGGATTGTTGATCACCACTGGACGGTAACGCTGCTCTTGGGCATCCGCTAATTCATATCCAATGACTACCTGCTGCCCCAACAACGACTTCACCTTCTCCCGAGCCATCCCCTTTTCCAGCGGAGAAAAAGAAACAAAACGCCGCGTCGCTTGATCTGTAGATGTTTCGGCGACCATGTGCTGGGAGTCATCAATCGTTGTGCACCCGGCAGCAACCACACTCAACAAAATCATAGTCAAATAAAAAATTTTTCCCATAACCCCCATCCTTTTCTCTGACCCTTAATCCTTTTCTCTGATCCTTGATCCTTTTCTCTGACTCTTTATCCTTTATCCTTAATCCTTTTGTTCTCTAATACGCTTTTCCATTATGCTCTTGCCACTCAGAAAACAATGACACGCAGTCTTTCTTGAGAACGCCGTCCAAAATTTCGATCGAGCTGTGCCCCGACTTTTTCATCTGCTGATTGGAAATCTCAAGTTCATGGAATCCTGCACGCTGTGCGTCAACAATATCCGCACCATAAATAATCCGGCCGATCCTGGCCCAATGAATCGCGCTGAAGCACATCGGACACGGCTCGCACGTGGAATATATGGCGCATCCAGAGAGATCAATCGTATTGAGCTGCCGGCACGCGGCGCGAATCGCGCAGATTTCCGCGTGCGCGGTAATATCGCATGTCATCCAAACACGGTTATGTTCACACGCGACAACAACGCCCTCTTTGACAATGCAAGCGCCAAAGGGTGTCTGCCCAGTAGCAATCGCTGCTCTGACCTGTTGCACCGCCAATCTCATAAAATGTTCATGATCAGTCTTCATCTCATCCGACTCTTGATTGACATCCCCATAAAAAATATTATTCCATCACTGGCGAGCAAACATCATCCTTCATTTTTTTCTTCAGGGCCTCATTCTCATCCAGCATCTCAAAATAATCCCGCGCCAAATCTTCACTTTCTTTTTTCAGCGCCTCAATCTGCACTTGCGCCTCACGCATCATATTTTCATGCTGATCTGATGCGATATCATTTTTTTGCATCGTCGCCATTAAGGCATTGATTTTTTGTTCAAACGCATCGCGCTCCTTCAGCCATTCCTGCACCAAGGACTCCCGCGCGCTCTCCGCCTCCTGTTTGATGCGCTCAATCTCTTGATTCAAAAATACATTCTCACGCTGAATCGAAGACACATGAAGCATTGCTGCGTCCATGGCCTTCTTCATTTCCTCGATCTGCGCCTGGCGGCTGTCCAGCTCCTGCTGCTGCGCGACTAATTTTTTTTCTGCGGCTGACTGCTGCTCGACCGCTTCTGCCTTGACCTGTGCAACACGCTGATCAACAGACATACGCACGGCCTCCATATCTGTTTTAAGACGCTGGGCCTCCTCAGACCGATCGCTCTGAATTTGTTTCTCCTTATCTGCAAACAGCTGCGCCTGATCTTTCAGTTGTTTTTTCAAATCGTCGATCTGGCGTTCCAATGGCTGCCTGGCCTTAGCGATCTCGCTGGGCAACGCCATCTGAGCAGCGCTGAGGCTCTGCTGCAATGTCGCGATCTGCTGCTCCAACGGCTGCCGCGCATCAGCAATCTGCCCAGGGATCGATAGACTCAAATCATCCAATGACTGTTTAAGTGCGATATTTTGCGCAGCATCCTTTTCGCGCTGCTGACTCATCGCATCTAAATTTTTATTTAACCCTTCTATCTGCGCAGACATCTGGTTCAATTGTTCTGTTTGGGACACAATCGCCTGATCGCGCTGGCTCAATTCTGCGTTCAACGCATTGATGCGTTTTTCATGCTCTCCCTGAGCCTGCACAACAGCGGATTCATATTCCTTTTTCTGAACATCCATGTGCTGCTTTAACAGGGCAATATTTTCTTCTAACGGCCGCTGAGCTTCCGCAACCTTTGCATCTGCAGCCTCATTCACCCGACGGGTTTCATCAACCAACTGACGGATCTGTTCCTGTAACGGTTGCTGTGCCTTGAGCACTTCCACTTCCAGGGTATGGTCTTTTTGTGCAATGATCCCTTCAAATTCATGCTGCTGTGTTTTGATCTGTTGCTCAAGCTGCGCAATCTTTTGACGCGCCTGCGCCTGATCTCGTTCGCCAACAGCCTGTAAACTTTTCAGCTGTTCATCGAAACGCTGCTGTTCATCCGATAATTTTTTGCTCCATGATTTTTCCAAATTCGCAGTGTTCTGAATCCACTGCTGTTCACTCTGTGCCAGGCGATTGTCCTTCTCTACCGTAATATCCTGAATCTGTTTTTCCAGCTCGCCTATCTTCTTTTGAAAGGCCTGAATCTCTTTATCAGCCTGCTGTTGAGCCGTAGACAATGCTAAAATGCGCTGATCCCGTTCTGCCAATAATTTCTGCGCCTCTTGTCCCTGCTGCTCGGCCTTAGCACGGGCCTCAGCCAACTGCTCAGTCAAATCCTGTACCTGTTGTTGCAACGGCGCGCGAGCCCGTTCAACTTCCGCAGGAATGCCGCTGTGAATATTTTTGATCTGATCCTTTAGCTGAACAATTTCCTGCGCCAACGGCACCTTTGCCTG
>CAZBHY010000001.1:34697-36472 GCA_964491705.1 uncultured Planctomycetales bacterium | reverse complement strand
TTTCCCACGGCTTGAAAAATAAGATGAATCGTCCCACGCTCTTTATCAGAATCAGCAATCGTCAGCGGAATTCTCTCCCCATCAGCCGTGACCTGAAGAAGAATAAACTGACCAGGCCGGCATTCTTCTGCAATCAGCGGAGCTTCAACCTTTATCTTAAAAACCTCATCGGATAGCTGAATTTTTTCAACAATTTTATTCATTGCCGCCCTTTTCCATCTGTTGTAAACAAAAAAAATCCCCTTGCAAAACCTTTTGGATTTTTAAGGGGTATTCCTGCCGCGTCTCCTATGACAAGACAACGCTGCCTGCCTTAATGAAAGGATGCTCAAAACACCAATGCCTTGAGCAGATGTGTAATATACATCTATCTTTTTTTACTGTCAAGATGAAATCAAGACAACCCTTCCCCCAAAGCCGGTCAAAAAGCACTGCCGCGCGCCGGCATCAATCCCGTTCTCGGCCAAATTCCTCAATTAAAACAATCGATTCCGCGATCTCTTTCATGGGCTTACAGGCATCCATGCTTTTTTTATGGATCATCCGATACGCCGTATCTTCATCCAGATTGTTCATACGCATCAAAATGCCTTTCGCGCGCTCAATCAGCTTCCGCGTCTCCAAGGCCTCTTTCGCCTTCATCGCCTCAGACACCAAATTGGTATTTTCAACAGCCACGGCAGCCTGATTCGCTACCATCTGAAGCACATTGATTTCCTCAGACGTAAAAACGTGTGGGTCTTTGGTATAAACACAAATGACACCCACTACCTTTTTTTTCACAATCATGGGCACAGCCACCATCGATGTCAAATTTTCCTTAACAGCCAATTCCCGATGAACATACCGATTGTCCTGGCGAACATCGTCCACTGTCATCGGCGTGCGCGACCGCACCACATCACCTAAAAGGCTCTGCCGAATTTTCAGATTCGGCTTGCGTTTATACTCATCACTGAGACTTTGCGTTGCCCGAATCGCAAGCTCGTCCCCTTTTTTTCCATCAATGAGCATAATCGAACAAATTTTAGAATTCAGCATCTCCGCCGTCACGAGAACGATAAGACTCAAAATTTCATCCAAATAGGCATCGGATGTAATTGACTGACTGACCTTAACCAGGCTATCAAATTGACTCGCCTTGGTCTTGATCTCCTCATAAAGCAGCGAATGCTCAATGATCCCGCCCACCTGTTTGGAAATCATTATCATCAACGCAACGGTCTCGTCTGCGTACCGATGCGGTTTTTTATGCTGAACATTGATTACGCCGCTGACCTTGCTTTTATAAACAATCGGCACGGACAAAAATGCTTCATAACAATCTTCAGGCAAAAGATCGAATGCTTTAAACCGCTTATCAGAGAACGCGCCGCGCTCAATGACAACGGGCTTATTTTTCTCTGCCACCCAACCGGTAATACCCTCTCCGCTCTTGACGATAATCTTTCCCAGCTCCTTCTGATGCGGCGTCTTGGACGCCATCAGCGTTAAATCTTTTCCCTGCTTATCATGCAAATAAATAAAAACCGAATCCGCCTTGGTCAGCCCATTGACCACCTTGATAATCTCATCTAGTGTCCTAGCCAAATCAAAATCCGCAGAGGCAAGATCAACAATCGTACGCAGCACCTGGATCTCCTGATCCTGGGATATCTTCAGCGTTTTGTGTGTCTTTTTTTGAACCATACTCATCCTCTTAAATAGAATTAATGAACTCGCCTGTCATCTCTTTCCACACACACGGCCAATGCGCCCCCGCCTCCCAAACAGAC
>CAZBHY010000001.1:21650-34597 GCA_964491705.1 uncultured Planctomycetales bacterium | reverse complement strand
CCAGCGATTGAGCTGCACGCCACAATGCGTGCCAAAGGGTGATAGGCCTGTTTTTTAACTGCCTGCGACGAAGCCAGCAGCACCCCGGCAGCCCCATCACACACGGAAGAAGAGTTGCCGGCCGTGACCGCCCCTTGGTATTCAAAAACACTTTTAAAATTATCGAACAGTTCCCGCCGGATATTGCGCCGCAGCGTTTCATCTTCCGAAAAAATTTTATTACCCATCAAGTGAAGGACAATAACCTCATCTGTAAACGCGCCTTGATCCCAACCTTGAGCAGCCTTCCGATAACTATTAAAAGCATAATCATCCTGCTCTTTTTTCGTAACCCGCTGCTGCCGTGCCATATCTTCGCACAATGACCCCATCAATCGGTTGCTAACAGAGCACCACAGGCCATCATGCTTCAGGCTTTCCGTCAGGCCTTTCATCTTTTTAATTTCATAATCTTTTTTAAAAATAAGTTCTGGCATATGGGAAACACTCTCAGCGCCAGCCGCGATCACCATATCTGCCTCACCAGCCCGGATACGATAGAAACCGTTGAAAACAGCCTGCAGGCCGGACGCGCACACATTGCCGACGCTATGCCCGGGAGTTGTCACAGCAAACCCTGCATCAATCAGCGCCTTGCGCACAAAATTTTGGCCTGCCCCGGCGGATACAGCATTGCCGATAATCACCTCATCCACACCAGAACTGCTTAGGGCATTTCTTTTTTTCAAGGCGGCCAATATGTTTTCGGAAAGTTGAGCAACAGAAAACGCACTCAGCCTCCCATGGGCCCTGCCCATCGGAGTCCGCACTGCATCAACGATGTAAACATCCTGTCGATTCATAACCGTATTCGTATCTCACTGCTCGCGCAAC
The DNA here is from genome assembly GCA_964491705.1 of uncultured Planctomycetales bacterium. Taxonomy (GTDB): domain Bacteria; phylum Omnitrophota; class Gorgyraeia; order Zapsychrales; family JANLHA01; genus JAKLFA01. The sequence goes on along the minus strand of CAZBHY010000001.1, from coordinate 33,724 downwards.
GATTTTTTATAAACTTCTTAATATTTCATCCACATCAACATGCCGTTTGACCAGAGAACGGGCTTCCTGAATTTTTTCAACATCCGTTTTCTGAATCTTGCACACCATATTATCGATCTTCCCGGCGATGCGGTATGTCTCCTCTTGACTCACCATCACAGGAATGCCCGTGCGCTTGAGAAGTTGTAAAATCTTTTCATCCGGGGACAGCCCACCAGTCAAAATAATCCCGACGACCTTGCTCTTGCTGCTTTTGACAATCAAATGTGAAGTCACCGCGACCATAATATTATCCACCCGATCGCCAGACGCCAAAACCAGCGTGCCCGGGGTAATATGCTCCACCATATTCGCCGGCTCCATCGCTGCAACGATCGTATTGCGCACCCGATCTTTCATATTTTTGCTGCCGCATAAAATTTTCAGCTTGAGCATTTGTTGAATCTGCTCAACCGTTGGATCGCTCAACAGAGGATCCCGAGGGATACATCCCAGCAGCTTGATCCCTTTATGTGCAAGGCCCAACGCCAGCACCTTTTTGATACGCTCATACTTTTCCGGAAGAACCTTGTTCACAATCACGCCGAGAACCTCGACGCCTTTGACATCAAACAACGCTTTATTCAGCATCACCTCATCAATACATTTTCCAATTCCGCCTTCAGAGACAATAATCGCCTTGGACCCCAAAAGAGCCGCGACATCTGCGTTGGAGACATCAACAACCGACCCAACCCCGGCGTGTCCCGTGCCCTCGATAATAATTGACCCTCGCCCCGGAATCAATGTTTCGAATGCGTGTAAAATCTTCTGCTGCAGCTCTTGAGGCTTGGGCGATAAAATATATTTTTCCGTGTATCCACGCCCAATGGTCACCGGACTCATTTCCCGCAAGCTGCGGCACCGATACACCGTCGCTAATAAATACGAATCTTTGTCGATATCTAGACCGCCGGTGTGAACGGTCTGCTGCCCCACCGGCTTTAAAAAAATCGGCTTCAGTCCCCGCTCCATAAAGATTTTATACAGCCCCAGCGAGATCGTCGTCTTTCCCGCATTCTGATAAATGGAAGAAATGTAGACACTCTTTATTTTTCTCATAATCGCCCTCACACAAAATGCCGTTGTCATCCAATAAAAATGCTCTGCCCCTACACCGACACCCTATCCTTTTTCTGCGCTGCATGCACTGATTATACCTCAACCACCTGAGATTTACCTGGGATCAAATGATAAATCTTGTGGCAAATTTCAATCGGGACGGGTCCTTTTGCCTGCAATGACATATCCCGAAACGGCTTGGCCTGAACCTGCACACGGTGACGATCCAAGGTCACATGAAACCAGATATTCCGATAACGAATTTTAAATTTGATATGTCCCCATGCCGTACCGGGATCTGGATTCAAAGAAATACGATTTTCCGAAATCGCCAGCCCGGCATAACGCCGTAAAAAAACATCAATCGTTCCTGCCATCACTCCAATATGAATCCCCTCCTGGGTTGTCCCTCCCTGAGTATCATAAATATCGCTGGCCAGCGCTTGTTGAAAAAATTCCCTGGCCTGATCGCGATACCCTAAGCAGTGCGCCAGATCAGCGTGCACCACACGAGACAATGTCGACCCATGAGACGTCCGTTTCACATAATAATCATAATTTTTTTTCAAACTATGGCGATGATATGCATACCCTAGCTGCTCAAAGGTGTGTTTCGCCTCTGCAGGATTCAGCAAATAAAAAACCATCAAAACATCGGCCTGCTTTGCGACTTTAAAACTGTCCGGGGATAAGCCTTCGGCCTTTAAAATACGGTCCATGCGATGAATATTCTCATATTTCTTTCTATACGCATCCCAATCCAGCTCCTCTAAGTCCATATATCCTTCAAACTGATGAATCAATCCATCCTGATCCATCGGGACAAACATTTTCCGTGTCATATCACGCCAACGATCCAGGTCCTTTTCTGTCACCTGCACCTTAAACAATAACGCCTGACGCTCTTCTTCCTCAAACGCCATTAACAAATTTAATGTCTTATCCAGGGTCCATGCCACCATAATATTCGTATAAGCATTATTCTTCAGCCCACCCTTGTTCGCGCCTGGATATTTTTCATGAAATTCATCAGGCCCCATCACTCCGTGGATCTCGTACCGTCCGCGTTTTTTCTGATACTGTGCAAGGCTAGACCAAAATTTTGAAATTTCTAAAAGCATTTCCATGCCGTAACGATTCAAAAAATCCCTATCTCCCGACGAATAATAATACGTCCAGACATTGTACGCCACCGCAATGGATACATGTCTCTGCAATGAACTATAGTCCGGCCCCCACGTTCCAGATAAGGGGTTTAAATGAACAATCTGCGTTGTCTCTTCCCCTGTGCTTGCACTCTGCCAGGGATACATGGCCCCTGCATAGCCGTGCTGCCGCGCATTATCCTTGGCCGCCCCCAGCCGGCGATAGCGATACATCAAAAGAGCCCGTGTCACCTCTGGCGCATGTAGATTGTAAAACGAAAACGAATACAATTCATCCCAAAAGATATGGCCGCGATACGCCTCACCATGCAGCCCGCGGGCCGGAAGCCCGGCGTCAATCTCCTCGTTATAAATCGATGCAGACTGCAAAAGATGAAACGCATGCAAATGAAATATCTGTTGGGCACTGACATCTCCCTTGATATAAATGTCAAAAATATTCCACAGGGCTTTCCATTTCGCCTGATGCGGCTCGGAAACCATATGAAAATTTTCAAGACGGGCAAGCTTGTCTTGCGCCAGCGCGCCTGGATCATCCACGCCATGATCACGCGATGTATAAATACTGACGAGTTTCTCAACCGAATGTGTCTGCTGCTGTTTGGCATTCAACACCAGCTCATGCATAATGCGCTCACGTCCATTGAGCAGCACGTACATGTTTGGATAAATCCTCTGCCCTTGCTGATAAACCAGCGTCCGCTGCGCTTCAGCGATAGTAATCAGCGATTGATTGGTCTGCATGACCAAATACAATCCATCTTTTTTAAATTCCCCGTGTGCCAACGGCTGAAGATGTTTCGCATTGAGCTGACGATACCGTTCAACCCCCGCATTAATGATCAGACCGTCGATCCCTGTCCGGACAGTAATCTTGCCGTCATAATTTTCCGGTGTAATCGAAAACCGCATCGCACAGACATGCGGATCCGCCATACTCACAAGGCGCTGGTTTTCAACACGTGTAATCCGTCCTTCCCTATCCTTCCAGCGGATATTGCGCGAAAGAATCCCTTTCTGCATATTCAATTCCATCTTCCATGACAATATCGTCACTGAAAGACGGTTGAACCAAGGGCCATCATCAATACGATAATTGACCATCAGCCAATTCGGACAGTTGACAAAATCTTCGTTCACAATATCCCGGCCGCCGATGGGCGTCGAGAGCCGGTTATAGACTCCAGCGATATATGTACCTGGATAATGCACGCGCGTAGCCGCCGTCTCTGGCACGGCTCCTCGCACGCCCACATACCCATTGCCCAACGTGCACAGGGCCTCTCGTAAAATTTCCTTTTCAGGATCAAAATGATCGTATTTCAATTTCCACGAATGCAGCATAGATCCTTTCCTGACAATGCTCCAAAATTACACCATAAAAATCAAATTTTTTCTCAACGCGCATCGGGCGCCGTGTTCTCCAACGATAAAAATTCCAGCACCTTCTTCACCTGCCCAACATCATCAACAACAAACTTGGCCGCAGAATCCTTTGCCGGATTGGCCACAAGGATGCCCACGCCCCGCTGCGCCAATATTGTAAACGCGTCTTCATCCGTCGTATCATCACCGATGTACACCGCGATCTGTGTTTGCGGATCAAAATTTAATACGCCTAAAATCCAATCAACCGCCTTGCCTTTATCCCAAGCAATATCAGGCCGCAGCTCAAAAACTTTTTTCCCGTGGGTCATGCGCAACTGAGGATATTCTGCCATCGTCTCTGACACAATCTGCTCAAACTCCGCAACATGTTCCTCTGTGATCAAACGATAGTGACATGACACCGTATATTTCACATGTTCAATCAAGGCGCCGGGAATATGCTGAACACGTTGCGCCAGCGTGCGCTGAACCGCATCAATCACCGGCCGTATCGCGGCTGCCTGCTCGTTAACCTTGACATTGCCTGATGGATCAACAATCTCGAAACCATGACTGCCGGCATAAAAAAAACCTGACAGGCCAACCTTGCTGCGCACGTCATCGGTCGCCCGTCCGGAAACAATGGCAACCGTGCATCGGGCAGACAGACAGCGCACGGCCTCGCGCATATCCTCAGACAAAATCGCCAAATCCGGTGTCGCGACAATCGGCGTCAAGGTTCCGTCATAATCCAAAAAAATAACCGGCGCCTTTCCGCGCATGGCGTCCTGAACAATATCCATATGTTCAAAAAATTTTATAGGAACCATCATCTTGCTCCAGCATTTCATGATTAACGGCGTGTTGCGCCCCCCACCAAAAAATCTAACAAACCGCATCCCGTCCATACAATCAATCGTCGTTCACTGCCCGCTGCTCTTTTTTAAAAACCACTGTGCCACCTTTGCGGTATCCACTCCTTCAAAATCCTTAATCACCACATCCGCGCCGCTTTCTTTCAATTCTTTCTCATTGCCTTCACGCGCCACACCGATCACCAGCCCAAATTCGCCCTTTCGGCCGGCTTGAACACCAGCCGCTGCATCTTCCACCACCACCGCATTGGCAGGAACAACGCCCATATTCTTTGCAGCGACAATAAAAATATCCGGCTCAGGCTTGCCATGCAGTCCCTTCTCAGCAGAAACAATTCCATCCACGCGTGTTTCAAATAACGGCCACAGCCCTGTCTCCTCAAGGATCAGCTGACAATTTTTGCTGGAGGATGCAACGCCGACATGAACGCCCTTGTCTTTCAGCTCCTTGATCCAGCGCACGGTGGACTGATATTGCTCAACACCGTCACGTTTTAAAATCTCATGGAATACCACATCTTTCTTGTTGCCCAACCCGCAACAGGTTTCCTGATCCGGGAGATCAGACGGATCGCCAAACGGCAGAGAGATGCCGCGAGAATCCAAAAAACGCTGCACCCCTTTATACCGCGGCCGACCGTCGACATACGGCAAATAATCTTTCTCATAAGAAAACTGCTGAAATGGCTCGCCATCACGCTGTTCCCGGACACGCAAATATTCGTCAAACATGACCTTCCAAGATTCGGCATGAGCAATCGCCGTCTTGGTAATCACACCATCTAAATCAAACACAACGGCTTGAAACGGAATTTTTCCAACATCAGATTGACCAGACATATCGTCCTCCAAAAAGCATTAATATTAATACGCATTATAAAAAATATTCCGCGCAATGACAGCCCTGAACCGGCAAAGCACCAATCACGCCGCTACATTTTTTTGTCTGTCACCGGCAAATACCGAGCCAAAGCGCTGAGCGTTTTCCATCCGATTTTTCCATCGGCAACCAATCCCTCACGCCCTTGAAATTTCTGAAGCATCTCGGTTGATCTGCGCCCCATCTTCCCGTCCACACTGCCAACATCATATCCGGCATTCTTCAACGCGACCTGAACCATAAATAAATTAATGTCATCTTCCATGATCAATCCACATTCATCAAAAACCATGATCAACTTCCATGTCGCAGAATCAATAAACCGATTTGGCGCCAGCCCATTATCTTTCTGAAAACGCTCAACCGCATTGCGCGTATTGACGCCCAGGACGCCGTCAACCGTTCCAATCCCATATCCAAAAATTTTCAGCCGCTGCTGAACCATCGCAACCCGTTCGTTTTTTTCAAAAGGCTTAATGTCACCAATTAAATCTAATTCTTCCGCGCCTTCCCGCTGAAGCATCCGATAGGCCTTATCACACCCTGGCAAGACCAGCATCACACATAATGCCATGATGCTGACCGTCATTTTGCGCATACCAATGCCCTCCTCGTGCCAAGCGCATTACGCTCTGTCGCTATTGGCCTGCATATCATAAAATAACGCTAAAAATTCTACCGCTAAATCAATATTGCGCACGTAAACATCTTTAGGCGTTGCGATCGACGTCGGTGAAAAATTAACGATCCCTTTAATTCCGCAGGCCACCAGCAAATCCGCGACCCTCTGGCTCACCTGTTTAGGAACCGCAATCACCCCAATCTCAATATGCTGGCTAGCAATAAAAGCCTCGGCCTTATCAAAAGAATAGATTGATATGCCATTGATCGCTTTGCCAATTTTCTCCGGATCATTATCAAAGGCGGCAACAATTTTGACCTTATCATCCCGAAATCCCGGATAACGCAAAAGAGCTGAGCCGAGATTTCCCACGCCAAAAAGAACAACATGGACAACATTCTGCACAATATACTCTTCCAACAATTTTTTGAGCCGTTCAACCGGATATCCAATGCGGGGCCTGCCCGCTTTCCCAAAAATAGAAATGTCTTTTCTCACCTGGGCGTCAACCGATCCAGCCATAACAGCCAGCTCCTTTGAAGAGACGAATTCTTTGCCTGCCTCGATCAACGAATCTAAAGCGCGTAAGTATATAAAAGCACGGGAGATTGTTCGCTGTGGAAATTTTTTCATGTGTTGCCTGTTTTCCATAATCATCAATTGTGAAATTTATAACAATTTAATATTATACCCACGCATACAATCAGGACAAGACTATTTCTTCCTCTGCGTAAAAATACCAAATAATATGACGATTGCCTCGCGAAAAACTTGAGCGCCACTTTTAACACGAACAGGGAATTCCCCAGCCCCGCTCACAAGCGCACCTGTAGCTCCCATAAATGATCAGCGATTATTGATCTGCGATCTTGGCCCAGCTGTCTTTCAGTGTCACCGTGCGGTTAAAGACCAGTCGATCCGATCTAGAATCTTTGCTATCCAAACAAAAATATCCTTTGCGTTCAAACTGGTAGGAAACACCCGGTTGCGCATTTTTTAACGACGGTTCAACATAGCATTCCGTTAAAACCCGCACTGACTCTGGGTTCAGATTGGATTTAAAATCTTTGCCGAGCTCCACCTTATCCGGATTCTCTTTCAAAAACAAGCGGTCGTATAAGCGCACTTCAGCCTTGAGCGCCTGCGCAACGGAAACCCAATGAATTGTTCCCTTGACCTTACGACCATCTGGCGCATCTCCGCCTTTGGTGGCAGGATCATACGTGCAGCGCAGCTCTAAAATATTTCCGTTGGCATCCTTAATGACCTCTTCGCATCGAATAAAATATGCATACCGCAGCCGCACTTCTCCGCCAGGTCTTAAACGGAAAAATTTTTTCGGCGCATCTTCCATAAAATCCTCGCGCTCAATATAAATGTCGCGACTAAAGGGAACCTTGCGTGTGCCCACTGTTGCGTCCTCAGGATTATTGACAGCATCGATCTCTTCCACCTGATCCGGCGGGTAATTCATCAAAACAACCTTCAATGGATTTAACACACCCATCACCCGCAACGCACGCCGATTCAAATCGTCGCGCAAACAATGCTCTAAAAGAGCAACATCATTCACACAATCGACCTTGGCAACCCCAATCGTATCGCAAAACATGCGTACTGCCTCTGGCGTATATCCGCGCCGGCGAATGCCGGACAGCGTCGGCATGCGCGGGTCATCCCATCCATCAACAATCCTGCTATTAACCATCTCCAGTAATTTACGCTTGCTTAAAATGGTATACGTAAGGTTCAACCTGGCGAATTCATATTGCCGGGATGGAAAAATCCCCAGCTGTTCGATAAACCATTGATACAGTGGCTTGTGATTTTCAAATTCCAGCGTACAGATCGAATGGGTGATCCCTTCAATTGAGTCCGACTGTCCATGCGCAAAATCATACATGGGATAAATACACCATTGCCCTTTGGTTCTGGGATGCTCGGCATGAAGAATGCGATAAAGAACAGGGTCTCGCAGATTGATGTTCGACGACGCCATATCAATTTTCGCACGCAGCACTTTCTCCCCGTCTTTAAACGCTCCGTTCTTCATTTTTTCAAAAAGCGCCAAATTGTCTTCCACCAACCGATCACGATACGGGCTGTTTTTCCCGGGTTCAGTCAATGTCCCACGATAAGCCCGGATCTCATCCATGGAAAGATCGTCCACATAGGCCTTGCCATCGTGAATCAATTGAACGGCCCATGCATAGAGCTGGTCAAAATAATCGGAGGCATAATACTCATGCTCGCCCCAATCAAACCCAAGCCAGCGCACATCATCTTTAATGGCATCAATATATTCTTGCTCTTCTTTCGTCGGATTCGTATCATCAAACCGCAGATGGCATTGGCCATGAAACTCCTGCGCGATGCCAAAATTCAGACAAATCGATTTGGCATGCCCAAGATGAAGATAACCATTGGGTTCCGGCGGAAAACGCGTCACCACCTTGCCCCCATTTTTTTCAGCAGCGACATCATCCGCCACAATCTGCCGAATAAAATCCAAACTCTTTTTCTTTTCCTCATCCATCGCACTGTTCCTTTCTGTGTCCTCAAGCCCCCAACCCAAGCGCTGATAACATCACATTCACCCGCCGTCCCTTAAAACATTCCCTCAATCAGCATGTAAAACCAAAAACCCCCACCAGATCAACAAACCAGCGGAGGTTTCTTAGCGGAAAATTTTATCATTGGCCTTCCTTAAAAAACTGGGACGCATGGATTCGAACCATGAACGGATGATCCAGAGTCATCAGTGTTACCATTACACCACGTCCCAAAATAGAAAAGATCGCTGCTGCACATACGCTCGCTGGCGCGCTAACGATTACCACATATTCCGTCGAATCCACTCATCCGCATCTTTGAGCGACTGGTATGTCCCATCAACAACTGTCTGCGCGCTTTTATCCGCGCTCGCGCACCCAGTCAAAATGGAACACGCGACACAAACACCAAAGATATAAACACACACATTTTTCATACGAACCCCTTTTTAAGCCGCTGCCTCTTTCAACCGCTCAACGGTTTTTTTCTGCCCCAGCGCATCCATCGTTTCAAATAGCCCGGGTCCAACATCGCTGCCCGTCAACGCCACGCGTACCGGATGAACCAATTCCGCAGACGCAATCCCTTTGCGCTGTGCGAACTGACGAAAAGACGTCTCGACTGATGATGATGAAAAATTCTCCAGCCCATTAAAAACATCCGCCAGCTCATCAAAATATTTTGTCTGATCCTTACCCAAGGCGCGCTGTCTCAACTCCGCATCAATCGCCACACGATCCGCAAATAAATATTCTGTTCTAATCAAAAATTCTTGAATATCCGCCATCCGGTTTTTATATAGCCCGACAGCTACCCTGATCTTCTCCCTGTTGTCATCATTGCCGATCAGTCCGTGTTTTTGCAAAAATGGCGCGACAAAATCCGCCAGGTCATCGTTGTTCATCCCTTTAATATATTGCGCATTAATCCATCGAAATTTATCCATGGAAAAAGCGGCCGCAGACTTATTGATCTTTTTGATCGAAAATTTCTTAACAGCAGACTCGAGCGTAATCACCTCTTGATCCCCACCAGGCGACCAGCCTAATAGCATCAGATAGTTAACCAAGGCCTCAGGCAAAATGCCCATGTCCCGATATTCCGTGACCGCCGTCGCTCCGGTACGCTTTGACATCCGTCCTCCCTCTTCGTCCATGATCAGCGGAACATGAACAAATTTGGGAATTCGGAATCCCAACGCCTCATAAATCATAATCTGTTTTGGCGTGTTAGAAATATGGTCCTCTCCGCGAATGACATGAGAGATCTCCATCAAAAAATCATCCACCACACAAGCGAAACTGTACGTCGGAGACCCATCTGATTTTATCAAGACCTGATCTTTGATCATCTCTGTCTCAAAAGAAACCTCGCCCCGGATCACATCAAAAAACCGAATACAGCTCTTGGCATCTCCATCGGCCTGTTGCGAAACAGGCGTTCTCAAAATAACCGCTGCTCCCTCGCGATAGGCCTTGTCTTCATCCAAAAGTTTTTGAGCATATGTGCGATAAAGATCAAATCGTTGACTTTGATAATAAATCGCATCCCAGTTCAGCCCTAACCACTTCAGACTGTCTAGGATCTCCTCTAGATATTCTTTCTTGGAGCGCTCAAGATCGGTATCCTCAATGCGCAAAATAAACTGTCCGCCCTGCGAACGCGCATACATATAATTGAACAGCGCAGTGCGCGCGCCTCCAATATGCAAAAACCCTGTCGGACTCGGAGCAAATCTTACTGTGATCATCTGAATTTCTAAAACAAGCCGCTGGCCACTGTCTGCGCTTTCTGCGACCCATGCCTTATTATTTTTTTATTACGCCGCGTTCTCTGGGTGGACTCCCAGGCGATTGACCACCTTGGCCACTCTCTGCGCATCTGCGTCATTCAATCCCTGAAACTCAACGCCAATATCATATACCACCGGGCGGCGGATATCCGGATCTTTGCGCTGAACCACCCAAACAATCTTTCCCTTACATCGGATGTGATCCGTCATATCTAAAAGATCGATTTCTAAATCGACCAGCGCAAACAGCTTGAATCTTTTGTGACAAATTACGGCCACGCCACCGCTGCCCAAATTTTCCGTATGTGTCAAAAAAGTTTCTTTATCATTATCCTCTTCATTCTCATACCACACCGTTACCAGGCACGGATACTTGACACGCGGAAAACGGCGGCGGTTTAACCCTTCCCATGACGTCATGTCTCCCCCCTTTGTATGCGCGTTATCGAACGCGACCTTCCTGTCTCATCATCAATGTCAATCACGACCCCGCACACCAGCGGCCTGGCCGTGGCAACTTCAAACCTTGCAGGGAGCCCGGTGACAAAGCGAGTAATAATTTTTTCTTTGATCTGGCCGATCACAGAATCATAGGGCCCTGTCATTCCTAAATCTGTAATATACGCTGTTCCTTGAGGCAAAATCTGCTCATCTGCTGTCTGAATATGCGTATGCGTTCCCACGACCGCGGAAACGCGTCCATCCAGAAACCATCCCAGGGCAACTTTTTCGCTGGTGGCTTCCGCATGAAAATCAACAAGAATATATTTGGTTTGCCGTTGAATTTTCTCCAAAAGCGCATCCATGCAGCGAAACGGACAATCCGTGTAATACTTGACAAACACACGGCCTAATAAATTCACCACCGCGACCTTTTTTTTCGCTGCGGTTTCCACGATACACCATCCCGCGCCAGGAGCCCCCGGAGGAAAATTTTCAGGACGAAGCAATGCCGGGTGCTGTAAAAAATATTCATTTAACTCCGGACGGTCCCAGGCATGATCTCCCAGGGTTAACACATCACATCCCATGCGGAAAAAATGATCCGCAATGCGCGGCGTCAGGCCAGATCCTCCGGCAGCATTTTCCACATTGACGATCACGCTGTCCAGAGAAAATTCTTGCTTCAATTTTGGAAGAGCGTCTTCCAAAATGCTTCGCCCGGGTTTACCAACGACGTCTCCAACACATAAAATCTTCATAACACCCTTCTCAGCGACGCACTCCTCAAGACGTGCCGCTCATCATACATCTCTAACGCTATTTTGCATACTCAACGGCTCGGGTCTCTCGCACGACCATAACTTTAATCTGACCAGGATATTCCAAATCCTGCTCAACGCGCTTACGAATATCCCGCGCCATCACCAGGGCCTCATCATCATTGATCTTGTCCGGACACACCATGATCCGAATCTCTCTCCCCGCCTGAAGCGCAAAGGCCTTATCCACCCCTTTAAACCCATTGGCAATTTTCTCCAAACTCTCCAAACGTTTCACATAAATTTCCAGCGTTTCCGCCCTGGCCCCAGGACGAGCCGCGCTCACCGCGTCTGCAGCACATAACAAAACGCCATACAATGAATTGCACTGCACTTCCTCATGATGAGACGCTATGGCGTTAACAATGACTTCATTTTCTCCATGTTTTTTTGCAAGATTCGCACCCACGACCGCATGCGTTCCTTCCTCAACCTCCTGAGTAACAATCTTTCCA
>CAZBHY010000001.1:20259-21640 GCA_964491705.1 uncultured Planctomycetales bacterium | reverse complement strand
TGCAGCAGCCCAACCCGGACAGCAATTTTTGGATCCAAACCTAATTGCGTCGCCATAATGCCCATCAGACTGGCCACTTCCTTGGTATGCGTCAAGGCGTTCTGACCAAAACTGGTCCGATATTTCAACCGCCCGACAAGTTTCAACAACTCCGGGTGCATCCGATGAATCCCCAGATCAAAGGCCGCCTTGTCCCCTTCCTCTTTAATTTTTTCTTCAATTTCCAACTTAGCTTTTTCTACCACCTCTTCAATGCGCCCAGGATGAATACGCCCGTCTGCGATCAGTTTTTCTAGCGCCATTCGCGCGACCTCTCGACGAACCATATCAAAACCCGAGATGGTGACTGCCTCAGGCGTGTCATCGATAATAATATCCACTCCCGTGGCCATTTCCAAGGCGCGAATGTTCCGCCCTTCCCGGCCAATGATTCTCCCCTTCATTTCATCGCTGGGCAAAGGCACCACGCTTACTGTTGTCTCGGCCGCATGATCCGATGCGCAGCGCTGAATCGCTGTCGTAAGAATGTTTCTTGCGATCTTCTGGCTGTTCTCCTTAATCTCATCTTCCGCCTGCCTGATCCGCGTCGCCTTCTCCTGCATGAGCTCCTCATCCAATCGGGACAAAAGCAACTCTTTAGCCTGATCCTGCGTCAACGACGAAATTTCCTGCAGCCGTTTCTTTTCTTCATCAATCAAAGCAGAAAATTCCTGCTCTTTTTTCTGAACGCGATCTTCCCCGTCTTTCAAAACAAGAAAACGGGCATTGATATCCTTTTCTTTTTTCTCTAATAAGTCTACCCGTTTCTCTAAGTTCTCTTCTTTCTGATGCAACCGCTTCTCTAAACCAGCCAATTCTTCCCTGCGGTCTTTTGTCTGCTTTTCAAAGTCCTGCCTCAGCTTCAGCATCAAATCCTTGCCAGCCAACTCTGCTTCCTTGCGGTGGCTGTCCGCCTCCCGCTGAGCAAATTCTTTCAGCTCCTTTGCCTTCAATTCCGCTTCACGGATCCGTTTATTCGCAAAATACGTTCGGCAAAGCACTCCTCCAATCAATCCAATCAAAAACGCTATGGAAATCTCCATCCCTCTCTGAACTATTGGTTCTGATAACATGATACCCCCTTCTATGCAAAACCCTTACGCAGGGTTAACAAAAAATGAACTGTTGACTGCTTAAACCGTCCAATGAAGCCCCAATGACTCCATCGCGTCCTGCGCTACGGCAGGTCATTCGTAATAATGCGTGTGACAGGGAGGTCGTGTTCTTGAACAGGCAGATCGTCAAGGATTTGAAAATCAAAGGCAAGGCCAATACGTGGAATGTGCAACGGAAGTCGTTTTAAAAAACGGTCATAATATCCGGCCCCGCGGCCCAACCGGAA
>CAZBHY010000001.1:0-20249 GCA_964491705.1 uncultured Planctomycetales bacterium | reverse complement strand
GGAAATTTTTCCGATCAAAGGCCACCGCAGGAACAACTGCCAAATCGATCTTTTTAAGATCAACATCTTGAGCAACATCCTGATTGGGCTGTCTGATATTATAAGGACCATATTCTAAATCTTCCTCGAAATTCACAACTCGCTTTGGAAAAATCGATTTTGTTTTAACATCCACTGTCGGCAAAACAATATTTTTGCCTTGGTTGCGGGCCTGCCGCATCATTTCGAACGTTTCAACCTCTCCTGCAAAAGACGCATAAAAAAGAACTGTCTTAGAATGAACAAAATCAGGGTCACGGAACAACTTCTCCATGATCTGAGCGCTCTTTCTAATCCGATCCTCCTCCTTCTGTTTCTTTAATAAGGTTAAAATGATCTTCCGAACAACTTGTTTGCTTTTCTGTAACACGTTAATTTTCAAGGAAAAAGAGAGGCCTTTTCCCTCCATCCTCTTATTATTTTAAAAACTGGTTTATGTTACCATTTTTTTATTTATAAAACAACTAAAAAGACAAGGCTTTTGCCTGAGGCAACAAAGATACCTGATAAAAAATTGTGGTTCCGGCCCCCCTAAACTGTTGCGCTGAAACAACTAAAGATGTCTGCTTTTTCTAGAATAAATGCGCGCATGACTAAGATGCTTGATGCATTTTTATAAGTGGCTCAGCTGAGTGTCTGCCTTTGGCGTTTCATGAACACCCAGAAGAAGGGGCAGGTTGTACACCGGTGTGATATTGATGATGATGGGAATAAATCCGTTAATCTCAATATTTTGAATATCCTGCATGGGTAAGGGAACCCCATTGCCGTCGCGCTTGATCTGCATGTTCAAATTCTCCGGATTTAAGTCAATGCCACCGACGGTGTCTTGGCCGGCCGGCGAAGAGGCATCCTCTTCTTTTTTTTCTTGGTTAAATTTCCAACCGTTTGGTAGTTGAATCGTTCCCTTGAATCCTCCTTCTTCTGTTATAGGCAAAATGTTCCCCTCCCCCTTCAGCGGCACTCCCTTCAACTCCCTTCGCGGGACATCTTCCTGTCTCGGCCGGGACTCTGAACTTGCTGTTTTTGACGCCAACCCTTCAACAGGAATATTACGCGTGATGCCGTTTTCTAAATTTTTAAGATCAACGTAAGATATCTGATCGGGCACACTTCCCGTTTTTATCTCCCCTTCAATCAACTTTTCGATTTGTCGGCGCTGAGAAGGCGTCAGATCATATTTTGCTAAAATATTTTTTAAGACCGTCGCGGCCAATTCCATTTCGGCAAAATTCATCGTTTCATGTCTTAAGCCGTGCAGTCTTATGAAAAATTCACCGGCCGATCCATAATAATATGCCGCATAAGCAGCGAGTCGAGCGCCGTTCACATAAGAGGCCTCCGGTTCCAGGTCTCCTTTTAAATGGCTAATGATATTTAAAACAATTTTCCGAGCCTTTTCGTCATTTTTAAATGCTGTTGAACTGTTAATCTTAATTTCCACCTCCTTCAGATCTCCGTGGGCCTGCCTGTAAAGCTTCTTAAATTCCTCAAACACCTCTAAATAGTCAAGCCGTGAATGATCCAACAACAAGCTCACCATGATCTCATTCTGTACGAAAACCCAATCAATCGCGACATCCTCTTGAACATCTTGCCAAGTTTGAACATCCTCGGGAAGGCTTCTTAATTTGATATACGTCTTGAAGGGCGAATCCTCTGGTACAATGATGTGTTTTTCGACTAACCGTAGCAGCAATTCCCCCTTAAACACTTCATCTTCTAAAGCGCCTTGAGCCATCAGTTTTGAAAAATTTCCCAATGCCGTGGCCGTAAGCCATTGAATGTCATAATGAGCAGGCAAATTCAACCCTTTAAAGATCCCATCTCTGCTAAAAATATTTAGCGTATGGACAATTTCATGAACCAGCGTCATTATCGTGCTGCCAAGATTCCCCGGCTGCGAATCCGTCGGCAGTCTAATTTCAATGAAACCAGCCCATATCTGCGATGCCCCAACAGCGTTAGGGTTGTGTTCGATTTTTTCCTTAAATCCGATAAAATCAGATAAACGATCCATAATTTCGCTTTGTAGCTTTTGATCATCTATCCCTAAAGCATTCAACGTATCGATCGCGAGATATCGGAAAATCGCTCGTGTAAAAAACATATAAACATACGTGTCGCTTAACGTCGGGGCCTTATCAAGACCATAGGCCCTTCGCAAAGCAGGACTTTTTTCCACAAAAGAAGCCATCCGGCCATAAAAATCATATAAAGATTCTCCCTGCCCAATGGATAAATCCACTGCGGCGTAAACATCGTTGATCCATCTTTTCTCATTTGGACTCAAATGATTTAAAATGTGATCCGCCATAGGTTTAAACGGACTATCGCTCCTGCTTAATTCTTGTAAGGATCCAATGCTGACGCCTCCAGCGATGATCCTGCGTGCAAAGTGTTCCCTTTTTTCAGGATCATTCATGACGACCGTCATATGAGCTTTCAAAGCGGCTCTTTCACGAACCAAGACAATATTCCCATCTTTCAATTCAACCAAGGGCGCATAAAAATTCCCGTCTCGGTCATAATTCTGCAACAAATTTGTAAGAAAATCCTCAACTCCATATATGTGAAGGTCAACTTCATTCTTCATAAAACCGTCGACGTCTTTACGAAATTGCTGCACGTTTGCTCCAGGAATATTATCGTGTCTGTTCCAAAAATTGTTAATCGGTTGGACGCCAAAACGATAAAACAAAGACGCGACAATCACCACCGTAAGCGCCGTGGCAATAGCCCCCCGCTTTAAATTTCTAAAAAGCCTGGCATCGGCGTCTTCCTCCACCGGCGAGGAGGTGGCGGGAACCTCCGATCCTGTTTTCAGCGCCACCCTGGCCTGTTCCATCGGCGAGGATGTGGCAGCCTCTTTTATCGCCGCTTGCACCGCCGGAGAACTTCCGGGCAATGACGTAATAGCAGGATCAGCGACAAATCCCCCAGAAAAATACTTCCGCGGGATCATCTCCTCAGTCAGAGGATCGTAATCCTCCTTGATGTAATTAAACACCCCCTGCTTAAACGCCTCCAGATAAAGATCATAGATCCGCTGATTATCCGCCACATCAGCCTGCTCCACGCCTTCTGTCTTACTTTTATCCGCATAGATCTTGCCCAGCAGGCTTTCCTTAAGCGCCCTCTTATACCAGATCGCCAACACCAGCGAATTACTGATCTGACGCAATAACGCAAAGTTCTCCCCTTCATTGACCTCCTGCTCGATCACCGGGATCACCACTTCCTTCACGATCTGTGACGCCAAGGAATGCGCCTCATCATCTTCTTCTTTAATATCAGCGTTGCCCTGCTGGCCTTGTGCGTTCTTCTGAAGCGCCATGTAATCTTCTTCCAGCATCACCTTAAGATGGCTGTCCACCAGAAAGACCGTATTGCCCTGCTCATATACTGACGCGCTGTCCAGCACGATCCAGACCTTATTAAAGGTATCCACCGGGATCTGTGTGGTCCCAAACCTTGCCCTGGCCTGATCATAGATCTTTGCCCAGACCTCCTTGCCAAGCTCCTTCTCCGGATACATCAATGACGCAGTCAGCTGCTTTAAAATATAATCCTGCCCCAAAAGGTCCCGGCCCATCTCTGTCCTGGCAAAATTCTCCGGGATGATCCTCTCCGGCTCATAGGGGGACAAATTTACCCACAGATCTTCCTCCGGCAAGGTCAGTGCCGCCAGAAAATACTTGATCAAGCGAAGATATTCTTCTCTTTTTTCCTCTTCAGGCCGATCGTCAAATTCCCCTGTTCCGGATGCCACCAGAAAATCGAACTGCAGCGGATTCTCAGGATCAATGACAATCCCGCGAATGAGCGGAGGAGTGAACACCCCAGACAGCCCTACCATGGCGCCGGGTACTGGCAGATGAAACAGCATCTGCGCATAGGAGATCCCGGGCATGGACAGGATGAACGTTGAAAGGATCATCCCTACTATCAGCCGGAAAAACAGGCCTGTGCGCTTTGTAATAAAAAAACTAATCATAATAAAAGTATAAATTATTATTCGTTAAGAAAACAAGGTGATTTGCGTTGGCGTGAAAAATCGGATATAAGCAAGAATAAAGCGGTAAAAATGATAAAAACGCGAATAATCACAGCCCTTTTATTATTAAAGGTTAAAGGCCTTTACGCTGCTCCTGGCGGTCTTTGATGCGCTTTTCATAGCCCTGGTCTGTGGGCTCATAATATTTTTTATTGCTGGAGAAGTATTCCTGCTCAACATAATGCCCCTCATAATCATGCGCATATTTATATCCCTTTCCATGCCCGAGCTTTTCAGCCCCGGGATAATGGGCATCCTTTAAATGGTTAGGAACCGCAACCGTCTTATTTGCCTTAACATCCTCCAGGGCCTGATCAATGGCCAGACAAGACGCATTAGATTTTGGCGCGCACGCAACATAAATCGCTGCCTGTGCTAATGGGATGCTGGCTTCAGGCAGTCCGATCATTTCAACTGCCTGGAAAACAGACATAGCCAAAACAAGGGCCTGCGGATCAGCATTGCCGACATCCTCAGCCGCACAAATACAAATACGCCTGGCAATAAAACGCGGGTCTTCGCCAGCATA
The DNA here is from genome assembly GCA_964491705.1 of uncultured Planctomycetales bacterium. Taxonomy (GTDB): domain Bacteria; phylum Omnitrophota; class Gorgyraeia; order Zapsychrales; family JANLHA01; genus JAKLFA01. The sequence continues at coordinate 15,624 of CAZBHY010000001.1, read as the reverse complement.
AATCATCTTCGCTAACCAATAGACAGCGGCATCAGGATCTGAGCCGCGCATCGATTTAATAAAAGCAGAAATCGTATCATAATGCCCGTCTCCATCCCGATCATAAACCACCTGTTTTTTTTGGATCGACTGCTGGGCCGCATCTAAAGTAAAAAGAATCTGCCCCTGATTGTTTTTGGGTACCGTCAAACAGCCGATTTCGAGGGCATTGAGTGCCCGGCGGGCATCGCCGTCACAGACCGTTGCTAAAAAATCCAAGGCCGCATCTTCAGCGCGAATGTCCAAGAACCCCAGCCCGCGTTGCGAATCCTCAAGAGCCCTCTTCAATAAAATCAAAATGTCGCTTTTCTCCAAAGGACGCAACTCAAAAACCAGTGAACGCGATAGCAGCGGACTCACCAAAGAAAAGAATGGATTCATCGTGGTGGCGCCAATAAGAATAATCGTGCCATTCTCAACATCAGGCATCAAAACATCCTGCTGCGCTTTATTAAAACGATGAATTTCATCAATAAAAACAATGGTCCGCCGGCCTGAACTCAGACGCCGATTCTGCGCCCCAGCAATAATCTGCCGCATTTCCTCGACATTAGACGCGACTGCATTGACGCGCTCAAAAACAGCATCCGTCTTATGGCTGATACAATGCGCCAGCGTTGTTTTGCCTGTCCCAGGAGGGCCGTACAAAATTAAGGAGGTGATCCGATCGGCCTCAATGGCCCGGGTCAACAGCGTGCCTTCACCAAGAATATGCGATTGCCCCACATATTCCTCGAGAGTCTGCGGACGCATCCGTACGCTTAACGGTGAAGTCTTTGCCATCTCCTGCCGTTTATCATCAAGAAAAAAATCAGGATCAGTATTCGTTTTATCTATCTTTCCTTTTCGCATAAATCTTTACGGCTCGTCTTCCGATGCCATAATCATAACCTTATAAGGGAGCCCTTTAGGCGGCGCCAAATCATATTCCACCCAATAAACAGACTCGTTTTCTCCTGATCCAACAACCCATTTTTCAATTATCTTCTTTCCTTCTTCTCTATTTCGGACATACTCCACCTGCGCCTTTGAAAACATTTTCTTCCCGGCAATCATATTAACCCGATCAACCGCCGCAATGGCATCTCGAATTAGCTGCTCATCTCCGCCGGGATTCCCTTTGACATGAACCTTCACCCGGCCTTCCTCAAGAGATTGATAATCAACGATCATCTCCCTTTCTTCGAATTGTCCAAGAACTTCTCCTAATACGCTTCCTAAAAAAGGATCGGCTGTATAGCCCAAGGCCTTTACTTTGCTATAATAATAACGGGCCTCTGCAATTTCGCCCTCTTGTGTCAGGCTATACGCCAAAAAATACAGCGCTCGTTTGTGGTCCGGAAAGATCTCTAACGCCTGCTTATAGGCCTTTTTCGCCTGCTGTATATCCTCTTGCATCGACCTTAACAAACCAATATTAAAATATGCCTCACTAAATGTCTCGACAACATATTCTTTTTCCAGCCCAGACGTATCTGCCGAAACAACCTTCTCAAATTGTTCAATGGCCTTATCTACCACCTGACCTTTGGCAAAATACAGTCCCTGCTGGAAAAAAGCCTCAATTTCCTTCGTTGTTGCTGCCGAAGAAATCTGTACCGCCATCACCAATACAAAAATTCCAAAAATAATTTTTTTCATCAAAAGGCTCCTGTTCTTTTTTTCTCTTTGCCCCCACAAGATGTCCCCACGATATGCTCACAGGGATTAATCCGCCTTTATAGTTTCTGCTGAATTCGTTTTTCCGTCGATCATGCGTTCACAAAAAAGTCCCCGCCTGTGCCGTCGTGCTGGATTAAAGAGAACCTGGTCTCCACGTGGGTACCGCCCCGCCGACCCCAAGAGGCCGACAGAGGTTTAGCGTCCCTTTATAAATGCGTTGGTTCATTTTTTCCAGCAGCTAACGTACACCGCAGGGACACATTTATTATACTGCGCATTTTAAAAAAATCAAAGGGAAGGATTCTCGACGGGAAAAAGATGCATGAAAATCGACCAGCGCGCGGCAGGACGTGCGGCACCAAACTCCTTCTACCTCATCACCGCACCGAGCTTGTTCTGAAGGTTTCGGCAGACCGTATCATGCACGGTCTGAATTTCGCCCTCTGTCAGCGTTCGTTCTTCTGACTGATAAACCAAAGAAAAAACAAGCCCTCGCTGACCCGAAGGAATTTTTTCTCCCAGATATTCCTCTTTAAATTCAAGGCGCTTCAAATAACCGGCGCCAGACACCTGAATCACGCGGCGAACATCGTCAAATGCGACACTGCGATCCACTGCGATGCTGATATCACGCGTGATCGACGGGAACCCACACAACGGAATATATCTTTTTTCTAAAACATCAACCGCAGGCAACAAGCCTATATCAATCTGCGCAAAAAATACGTCTTGCTGTTTAATGCCGCAGGCCTGCGCGACATGACCAGCCACCTTGCCGCAGCATCCCACCCGCTGGGAACCGATAAAAATATCGGCGCGCTGCCCCTCTTCTAAAAAAGTCTCGGAGCTTCTCGCAAATGAAACATCATCCGCTTTCATCTGCGCCAGCATCCGCTCTACTGCACCTTTTACATCATAAAAATCAAATGGCTGGTGCATCGCATGCCGCCAATCCGCACGCAAACAGCCTGTCAAAACGCAGCCAACCGTCTCCTTTTCTCCCGCCGGAAGATACACCTTTCCGATTTCAAAAAAAGCCAAATCCTTCTGTCCATGATTAATATTCACCGCAGCGACTTGCAGCAAGCTTGGCAAAAAATGTGGGCGCATCACTTCCTGGTCTCTGCTCAAAGGATTTAATACCATCACCCGTTCCAGGCCATCCACACCCGCATTCACGATCTGATCCATGCTCAATAACGCATACGTCACCACCTCATTGAAGCCCTGCGACAATAAACAATCTGCGATCATCCAACGCTTCTGGCGCTGGACATTCAACGGCATCCGTGACACCTTAACCGTTGGAAACGACGACGGCATCTGATCATAACCAATCACCCGAGCCACCTCTTCATACAAATCTTCCGCAATCCGGATGTCCGGCCGACATACCGGAGGCGTCACCTTCAACGATCCTTTTTTCACAGCAATACACGAAAACCCCAAGGCCTTTAAAATCTGTTTTGTCCGGGCCATGGAGACTGTCGCACCTAAAAAACCCTGCATCTTCGCAAGATTCAGCACAACCGATTTTGGACGTGCTATTTTTGCTCCGGTCACATCCCGACGCGCAGTCACTCGGCCACCAGCGGTTTGCACGATAAGATCAACGGCCCGATCTGCCGAAAATTCAATATTATCAAAAAAGACTCCCCGCTCAAAACGGTAGGACGCGTCGGTCGACAGGCCAAATTTACGCGCCGTCCGGCGAATCAGCACCGAATGAAAATGGGCGCTTTCCAAGAAAACATTTTTTGTACTGGCATCTACCTCCGAATTCATCCCGCCCATAATTCCTGCCAAGGCCACCGGCCGTTCCGCATCCGCAATCACTAAAACCGATGGATCTAATTCGCGCTCCACACCGTCGAGCGTCACCAGCTTTTCACCAGCGCGCGCAAAGCGGACCACTGCCCGCCCTCCCTTAAGCTTGTCTAAATCAAAGGCATGCAAAGGATGCCCCGTTTCCAACAAACAAAAATTTGTGACATCGACAACATTATTAATCGCGCGCTGACCAAGGCGCGTTAACCGCAAAAGCTTCGGGCTGACCGTCTGTTTAACCTTCACTCCTTCAATCACGGTGCCGATATAACGGGCGCAGGCCTCTGGCGCCTCAATGATCACGTCGCACTTCTTCGCAGGCCTTGCCTTCGCTTTAATCTCCGGCAAGGTCAACGGCTTGTCCAACACCGCAGCGATTTCTCTGGCGATGCCCAGCATGCTTAAACAATCCGGCCGATTAGGCGTCACCTCAAACTCAATGACAGTGTCGCCCTTGGCCCGACTGAAGTCTGACGAATCACCGCCCACCTGTTCAATCTTCTCCGCTTCAATGCCAGCCATCGTCAACCGCTTGACCAGCGTTTCCACAGAAACGCCAGGAGACACATAATCTTTTATCCAATTCAAGCTGATCTTCATAAATATTTTCCTTAAAAATGAACAACGAACAGTTAACAACTAAAAATTATGGTGTCGCCGTGCAACCGAAGCATTCAAATGATTTATTTTTAACTTTCAGCCCGCCTTCAGCGGACACCTCAGCTATTCACTGTTAATTATTATCTGTTATTTTTTTCAAAACTGTTTCACAAACCGCATGTCGTTTTCAAAAAACAACCGGATATCGTGAATCCCATAGCGCAGCATGGTCAATCGCTCAACGCCCAACCCAAAGGCGAGCCCTGTATACTGTCCCGCGGGATACCCGCACGTTTCAAACACCTTAGGATGGACCATTCCACATCCCATAATCTCCAACCAGCCCGTACGCTTGCACACAGAACACCCTTTTCCTTTGCAGATATAACACGAAATATCCACCTCCGCCGACGGTTCCGTAAACGGAAAAAAATGAGGACGGAATCTCATCGTGATGTCCTCTCCAAACAGTCTCTTCAAGAAGGCCTCGATCAAACCTTTCAGATCAGAAAACTTCACATCCTTGTCCACCAGCAACCCCTCAATCTGATGAAACATAAACGAATGGCTGGCATCCACGGCGTCCGGCCGATATACCTTGCCCGGTGCCACAACCGCCAATGGCGGGGTGTACTTTTTCATCACACGGATCTGAACAGGCGACGTTTGACTGCGCAGTAACTGATGCACCTGATCATCGTCCGGATCCTTGTTGCTGACATAAAACGTATCAAAGCCGTCACGCGACGGATGATCCTTGGGAATATTCAACGCGTCAAAATTGTGAAACTCTGTCTCGATCTCCGGGCCCTCTTCCACCGTAAACCCAAATCCTTCAAAAATTTGGCAAATATCCTGAATCGTTTGGTGAAGAATATGCTGATGCCCTTTGCCCGACGACACCCCTGGAAGAGTAATGTCTAAAATCTTTTTTGCCGCAGCCTGCTCCCTCTCGGTCACATGGGCCTGCTTTTTCTCAAACGCCGCCATTAACGCATTCTTTAAAATATTTGCATTCTTACCCAAAAGAGGCTTGTCCTCTTTGGAGGCCGCTGCTAAAGAAGCATACATCTCCTGCACGATGCCTTTCTTCCCTAAATATTTAATTCGGAATTCTTCCAGGTCTCTGGCATCGATCACCGCATCTAACTCTGCATGCGCATCCTTTTGAATTTTCTCAATATCCCACATATTCTATCCTATTCCTATGTCTATTAAAAACTGCCGCATTATATCACTGATGAGGCAACTTTAAAAGCGCTGCGCCCGAAACTCCACGCGCCACCAAGCTCACTTCTTCCATGTTGCTGGCAAAAATAAAATCAGAAATGCATATAATTCCAATCGTCCAGCTAACATCAAAAAGTTCAGAACCCATTTTCCAGCTAAAGACATCCATGCAAAATTTTGCGTGGGACCCACTTTCGCCAAACCAGGACCAACGCTGCTCAGAGCGGACAGCGCCGCTGATATTGCTGTAATCATATCCGTTGATTCAAACATCAAAAGCAAAAAGGTTCCAATAACAAGCATCAAAACAAACATTGCAAAATATGTCAACACCCCTAAAGAACTTTTTTCAGACAACATCAGTCCATTAAACCTCACCGGAAAAATAGAATTCGGGGAAAGCTCCTTTTTAATCGCCATCAACGAAACCTTCAGGGTCAAAAGAAAGCGCACAACCTTCAACCCCCCGCTCGTAGACCCCGCGCATCCTCCGACAAACATAAGAAACAATAACGACCCTCTCAAAATGTCTGGCCAAAGATCAAAATTGGTTGTCGCAAAACCTGTGGTCGTTAAAATAGAAACCACCTGAAAAAAAGCGTCTCTAAAAACATGGGCGCTGAGAGATGTTCGCCATAGGACAAAGGCAAAGAACAGCGAAAAAACAACAACCATTCCAGAAAAAAAACGAAACTCTTCATCCTTAATTGCGGACAAAGGCTTCCCCTGAAAAAAACGATAATAAAGTAAAAAATTAACGCCTCCCAAAAACATAAACGCTGTGATCACCCAATGAACATACGACCCATAGGCAGCGATGCTGGCATTTTTTGTGGAGAACCCTCCCGTTGCGATCGCTCCAAACGTATGGCATAGCGCATCAAAAATCTGCATCTTCCCTAAAAGCAACAAAGAAAAACAAAGCATAGATAAAAGCAAATAAATCAGCCATAATCTTTTCGCATTTTCTTTAAGCCGCGGAGAGGCGCGATCAACTGTCAGGCCCGATGCTTCGGCTTTATACAATTGAAACGCATTCCCGCCCAGCGCCGGCAAAAGGGCCACATATAAAACAACAATGCCCATTCCTCCCAGCCAATGCGTCAGGCTCCGCCAAAACAAAATGCCCCGTGGCACAATTTCAACATCCGTCAATATCGACGCCCCTGTCGTGGTCAATCCACTGGTAATTTCAAAAACCGCATCCGTGAACGTCGGCACCACTTGACTCAACCATAATGGCAGCGCCCCCCATCCCGTTAAAAAAATCCATGTCAATCCAACGGCAGCCAAGGCGTCTTTAACGCTCATCATCTCAAAATCTTTTGCTTTGATAAAAAAGACGCTCCGCCCGAGAACCGCGCATAGCAACCCAACCAGGATGGTAACAACGAAGGCGTTGGTCTCCAGGCTATAAAGGTCATCATACGCCGCCCAAGCCAGCGGCAGAAGAAGACACACACAAACAATAAAAACAACCTGAGAGATAATGCTGAACACCAAACGTTTATGCATACAAAAACCTTTTTATAAAAATCGACAACACAAAAAATCGTTATTGAGACTCATTCTATTAATTTTAATTTTTTTCTCTAGCTTTTTTCTGTCTCATGTCCTTGCGGCAAACAGCTTCTGTATCTTATTCAGCGCAGATTCGCGGCAAAAAACAATCACCTTTTCCCCAGCGAGAATTTGCAAATTCCCATTGGCCAAGATCACTTCCTGATCCCGAAACACCGCGCCGATAATAGCATCTTTCGGAAAATCTATGGTCTTGAGCGCCCCTTTGGTGATCGCAGATCCTTCTTGGGGAACAAGCTCCAGCGCTTCCGCATCACATTCCGCAAAAGAACTGACGGCAGAAACACTTTTTCCACGCACAAATTTTAAGATCTGATCGACCGCCAAAAACCGAGCGTTAAAAATAGCATCAATGTCAATCGCATCAAAAATGCGCGTATAATCCGGCGAAGACGTGGTAATCATGGTATTCTTCGCTCCAAATTTTTTTGCCAAAAGTGCGCTGACCAAATTGGCCTGGTCTTCTTTGTCCGTCGCAATAAAAACATCCGCAAATTCAATCCCGCTTTCTTTCAAAATATCAGCCTCTAGCGCAGAGCCATGCACAACACGAATATCTTTAATTTCTGCGGCAGCCTGTTCAGCCGTATCGAAATCATCTTCAACCAAAACCACGTCCTTAATTTCGTCTTTTAAAAGCGTGGCCACCCGCTGCCCGATCTTTGTCGCGCCAAAAATAACCGCTTTTTTATATTTACGGACATGCGGATTAACAAAAATCAAAAATTCAGCAGCAGATTTCTGAGGCAACAAAACATAGATCCGATCTCCTTTTTCCAGAACCGTATCCCCCTTGGCAAAAACGACATGGCCGTTGCGCATCACCGCGACAATTAAAAAAGGCCAGGGGAAATCTTCCTCTGTCAGCGTAGCCAAAGAAACTCCGCACAAGGCAGAGTCGGCTTCAATATCAAACACACGAAACAAAATTTGCCCATTCGCAAAATCCGCGACCTCCCTCGCCCCAGGAGTGCGGATGCTTCTTAAAATGGCGTCTGCGGCTAAATCTTCAGGACTAATCACCTCGTCGATATTAAAGGCCGTGCCCTGATATTTTTTAATGGCGCGCGCCAAAGACATGTTTCTCACACGGGCAATGGTAAATTTCGCCCCATAAGCACTGGCCAGTGCACAGACAACAATATTAATTTCATCTGAGCTTGCGACCGCGATGACCATGTCGGCATTATGCACCGGCGCCTTGGTTAAAACCGACGGGTCTGCGCCATCTCCTGTGAAAACTTTAACATCGAGTTTTTCAGAGACCTTTTCTGCGGTTTCTTTGTTCTCCTCGAAAAGATACACCTCATGATCACGAGAAAGCTCCCGCGCCAAATTCATCCCGATCACCCCTGCCCCCACAATAACAATCCGCATGATCGATTCCTTTTTAACTCCTGTTGATCCGCCGACCTCTTAATTAATTGAGAGAATTCTCGTTATAACCTTATCCACTCGCGCTATTCTTCACCACATTTGTGATAGACAAAACGGACTCTATCTTTATAAGATAGAGCCCGTCTTATTTTTTGTAAACGAATTTTTACGCATTCACAGGCTGCGCTGCTGGTTGAGACATAGACTGTTTCGCTACCTCAACAAGCTTGCGGAATCCGTCTGGATCAGATACGGCCAGTTCAGCCAACATCTTGCGATTGATTTCCACCTTTGCGTTTTTTAATCCATTCATAAAACGACTATAGGCAATTCCTTCTTCCCGGCACGCTGCGTTGACACGGACAATCCATAGTGACCGGTATTCGCGTTTCTTCACTTTCCGATCGCGGTACGCATACGACATTCCTTTGATCAAAGAACGAATCGCCTGGCGGATACGGTTTTTTCTATGGCCAAACTGTCCCTTTGTCTGCCGAAAGACGCGTTTACGCGCTCTGCGACGGGGAACTGATAATTTAATTCGTACCATAAGGCAGCAACCTCCTGATTTTCTTGACATCCACCTTGTCCAAATAACTGCTCTGGCGCAATTTGCGTTTCCGCTTGCGCGCCATTTTTCCAAGGATATGTCCGCGATTTGCACTGCGTTTTTTAATCTTACCCGTCTTGGTAATCTTAAAACGCTTGGCAGCGGACTTGTTCGTTTTTAATTTTGGCATGATCCACTCCTCTTCCTATAAAATGGAACGATCAATCGATAAAAAATCCATGCCGGAATCTCTCCGGTCCTTTATCGCTCTGGAATTCTTCGTCTCTTGCCCGTACCCACTCTTCTGTTTACTCTGCAGGCTCTGCAGCGTGTTTTGCTTCTGACCTCGGCGCGATCACCACAGACATCATCCGACCTTCCATTTTCGGCGAACCTTCGACTGATCCTACCGTCTGCGTATCAAGAATAAAACGATCAATCAATGCGCGCCCTTGGTCCCGAAAGGCCATTTCTCGTCCGCGAAAAAACAGGTTCACCTTAACTTTATCGTGCTTCCCCAAAAAGCCGATTGCCATTTTCAGCTTAACCTGATAATCCGCTTGATCGATGTGTGGCTTTAACCGAATTTGTTTTAAATGAGTAATCTTCTGATTCTTTTTGATCCTGCGCTCTTTTTTCTCTTGCTCATATTTATATTTACTGTAATCCATGATCCGACACACTGGCGGCTTTGCGGTTGCAGCAACTTCAACCAGATCCAAGCCGCTTTCTTGAGCCAATTCAAGAGCACGCTTAATCGTTAAAACACCGAGCGGTGAAGCATCCGCCCCGATGACCCGAACCTCCGGAGAACGAATCCGATCATTGACTCGAACAAACTTCTGAATAGCAGCACCTCCTGTTAATGTTAAACGTACAGCTCTATCAACGAACTACGTCATTGTTTCCAAATCAGAAGCGAATTTTCTTCGGCTCAACAACATTGATCAACACTTAAATACTTGTTGATGCCTTTCGATCAACGTCTGCTTTTAATCGCTGTGAAAATTGCTCAACGCCCATCGACCCTAAATCGTCATTGCCTCGCTTGCGAACAGACACCTGGGCCGCTGCTTTTTCTTTTTCTCCAACAACCAAAACATACGGCACTTTTTTCATCGTGCTTTCACGCACGCGCTTGCCCAGACTCTCATTTCTGTTATCCAGTGCGACGCGAAATCCTTGGGCCTGCAAATCCTTTTTGACGGTTTGCGCAAAATCCGCCTGATCCTGCGTAATCGGAATAATGATCGCTTGAAGCGGAGCGATCCACGCCGGAAAATTTCCTGCATAATGCTCGATCAGTGTTCCAATGAATCGCTCAACGCTACCAAAAACGGCGCGATGAATCATGATCGGCCTCACGCTCTGTCCTGCCTCATTAATATAGGACAGATCAAACCGCTCTGGTAAAAACAGATCACACTGAATCGTTGCGCACTGCCAGGATCGTCCGATTGCATCTTTCAGTTTAATATCAATCTTCGGGCCGTAAAACGCACCGTCGCCTTCATTGATCTGATACGCAATGCCCTGTTCATCTAAAGACTGTTTGAGGGCTGTGGTTGCCAGATCCCACTGAGCTTTTTCGCCAATGGACTTTTCCGGCTGTGTGCTGACCTCAATGTCCCATTGTTCAAAACCAAAATCCCTCATCGTCGAAAACACAAAATCTAAAACACCTTTGATCTCGTCTTTCAGCTGCTCTTCCGTGCAGAAAATATGCGCGTCATCTTGCGTAAATCCGCGCACACGCAAAAGCCCATGCAAAACCCCTGCCTTCTCTTGACGATAGACTGTCCCTAACTCAAAAAACCGAATGGGCATTTCCCGATAAGAATGAATCTTGGATTTATAGATCAACATATGCCCGGGACAATTCATCGGTTTGACAGCATATTCTTCCTCGTCCACCTGAAAATAATACATGTTCTCGCGATAAAAATCTGAATGCCCGCTCAAATCCCACAGCTTTCCCTTTAAAATATTAGGAGTCATAATCAACTCATAACCATTTTTTAAATGTTTGTCCTTGGCATAATCCTCAATAATTTTACGAAGCATCGCTCCTTGGGGATGATAAAACACCAGCCCAGCCCCAGCCTCATCATGATAAATATGAAAAAGATCCAGCTGCGTTCCTAGCTTGCGATGATCGCGCTTATCTGCCTCTTCCAGCATTTTTAAATGCGCATCCAATTCGCCCTGAGATTCAAAACAAGTTCCATAAATGCGCTGCAACATCGGCCTGTTTTCGTCGCCTTTCCAATATGCCCCTGCCACAGACAACAGCTTAAATGCCTTAATCTCGCCTGCACGCTCAATATGCGGCCCTTTACAAAGATCAGCAAACTCTTCGCCGGTTTTATAAATAGAAACGTCTTGGTCTTGAATCCCCTGAAGCAACTCAACCTTGTACGGCTCATTGATTTTTTCAAAAAATGCGACCGCCTGTTGCCGCGGCATGACCGTCCTGACAATGGCCGAATCTTTCTGAATAATCCGCCGCATTTCCTTTTCAATCAACTTTAAATCTTTTTCTGTAAACGGCTCCGCTTTATCAAAATCATAATAAAACCCTACTTCAATGGCTGGCCCGATCGCAACCTTTGCTTCCGGCCAAAGGGTTTTAACAGCCTGCGCCATAATATGCGCACAGCTGTGACGTAATGTATCTAAGTAGTCGTGTTTCTTTATCATGTCTTCTCTAGTAACTGGTGGGCCCAAGAGGACTCGAACCTCTGACCTCTTCCATGTCAAGGAAGCGCTCTAACCAACTGAGCTATGGGCCCTTACATTTTTCTGAAATACGCGCATGCTGTTTTTTTATTCTACCGCGCGTTAACAGCGTGTATCGTTTATATGGGCAAGGTGGGAGTCGAACCCACATAGCCTTGCGGCCACAGGATTTTAAGTCCTGCGTGTATGCCATTCCACCACTTGCCCAATATTTTCAAAAATGATGAAAGGCTGCGTCGTAAAATTGCCAAGCAAATAAATCGTCCACCAAAAGGAATCTCATAAAAGGCGCGGGCCGGAATCGAACCGGCGCATAGAGGTTTTGCAGACCTCTGCCTTACCACTTGGCTACCGCGCCATATATCCGTCTATAAAAAACCCACCATCCGCCCTATCGTTCCGCCTGTCTTGCCTGCTTCAGCGCCGCTTCCACCTCGTGAACAATATCTTCTAACAAGGCCAAATGGCCTGTTCCCCAAACACCACACGCCAATTTTCCCTGGCACGGCCCAACAAATCGTACGCCAATCTGCTTGAGGCGGTCACAATTTTGCTGAACAATCTGATTCTCATACATATTCATATTCATCGCTGGCGCAATCACCATCGGGGCCTTGGTTGCCATCGCTGTGGCTGACAACAAGTCATCCGCGAGACCTCCGGCAATCTTTCCAATAGCATCTGCGCTGGCCGGGGCAATTACCAAAACATCCGCCTGCAGGGATAAACTTAAATGCGCGATGCTGCGTTCTTCCGCTTCTTTAGCAAACATGTCGCGCCAAACCTTTTCTCCAGACAGCGTCCCCAACGTTAACGGCGTAATGAACTCTTCTGCCGCACGCGTCATAATCACAGAAACCCGCCAGTCTTTCTTGCGAAACAAACGAATCAGATCTGCCGCCTTATACGCTGCGATGCTGCCTGTGACCCCTAAGACAATATGCGCCACTCTCTCAGCCATAAATACACTATCCTTCGATCTCTTCTGTTTCTTTCTCTGTTTCTGCTGAAACGGGGGCGCTTTCCGACGCGTGAGCAACAAATTCGTCAGGCGTTCCTTTCAAAACAACCATCCCCTTGGCAATCTCTTCTAAGGCAATGGTCGCGGTTTTTGTTTTCACATCGCATGCAACCAAAGGACCGCTCCCTGCCGCAAGCTGTGCCGCCCTCTTTGACGCTAAGCGTGAAAGCTTATAAACGCTGCCGCCTGCCCTTGGTAATAAATTTTCAATTGGTGGATGTCCCATATCAATCTCCTCCAGAACGCCTTTATTTTTCTATTTTATTATTAATATAAAATTAATAAAGCTTACTTTATATCATACGCATTGTTTTTTGTCAAAAATTCTTTTCCTACACGCCGCGCCTACTCAGCAATCCACTGAGCGATCAGCTCCTCCACACTGCGTACCGCATCTTGCAGACGATCATTAATGACAGTAGCGTTATATTTTTTTTCCTCCTGAATTTCTTTGCGCGCCCTGCGCAGCCGGGTCGTCAAATCCCTAGTCCCTTCTGTCGCTCTTTTTAAAAGCCGTTTTTTTAAATCGGAAACTGCTGGTGTTTTAATAAAAATTGATCGTGCAGCCGGACATTTTTCCATCACACATTGAGCGCCTTGAACATCAATGCACAACACCACACTCTTTCCGGAACGCACAAGGTCTCGCACGTTCTTTAAAGGCGTTCCATAATAATGATCAAACACCTTCGCCCATTCTAAAAAATGCCCTGCCTTGATTTTGTAGGCAAACATCCTGGATGTGATAAAAAAATAATCTCTGCCGTTGCGCTCTCCCGGCCGCCTGTCCCGCGTTGTCATTGAAATAGACCGGACAACTTTTCCCCGCAACCGCTTTGATTTCAAGACCTGTTCGTGGATTGTTGTTTTCCCTGCGCCAGACGGCCCCGAAAGAATAATGATCTTTCCCTGTTTCATTGTTTATTCAATATTCTGCGCCTGTTCGCGCAGCTTTTCAATTTTGCTTTTGATCGATATCACAGAATTCGAAACAATCGCATCCTGCATTTTTGATCCGATCGTATTTGTTTCTCGCTGCATTTCCTGCCCGATAAAATCCATCTTTTTCCCGACGCTAACATCCGATTTTATCAACGCCTTGAACTCCTCGATATAGTGGCTCAGGCGCGCGATCTCTTCATTAACATCGACGCCCTTTTGAAAAGACGAAAACTCTTCTAAAGATAACAATGTTTTCTTTTCCGACAAAACAACCTTCATCCGCTCCTTTATCTTCTTGACCTGCAATGACATTCGTCTCAAAATATCTGTGAGATCTTTTGCCAGGGCTCGCCCTTCCCGTTTTCGCATGACATCTAAACTGTTAACAACGCGTTGCAGCGCCTTCTGCATAAACGGCCAGATATTTTCAGGGGCAACAAAAACCTCCCGCGCGTCAACCACCCCTGGCAGTTGAATCAAATCAGATAAATTTAAATTATTTTCAAGATGAAACTCTTTTTTTAACGAATCCGCATAAACCAGATATTGCTTGACCACGCGCTTGTTCAGGCTGATCTGTGTCTGAGGCTTATCAGTAATTTTAAAAGAGACCGTCACTCTTCCCCGTGTGATCGTCTTTGAGACCATCTGGCGAATTTCATTTTCAATGGAGGCAAACCCCATCGGCAAATAAAAACTCAAATCAAGATATCGATGGTTTACGCTCTTTATTTCAAAAATGCCCTTAATCTCGCCTGCATGAATCTGCGTAGACCCGAATCCCGTCATTCCCTTAATCATTGATTTCTCCTATGTAAAAGCCTCACAGCCAGACACAATAAGCTTATAAACTGTTTATTTGCAACTAGTTACGAATAATTTCTAAAATTCTATCCAAATCATCCAAACTATAATATTCAATGACAACCTTGCCCATTTTTTTCTTTGCCTCCACCAAAACCTTTGTGCCAAAAATCCCTCTCAGCTCCTCTTCCAGACGAACAACCTCATGATCCCTTTGCTGAGATTTTTTTTCAGCCTTCTTTTGGCCGCGCACAGAGCTCCTGCTCATTTCTTCCACCTGGCGGACAGACAGCCCTTTTTTCATAATATCCAAAAACACCTGGTATTGACGCTGCTCATTTTCAATGCTTAAAAGAGCCCTTGCGTGCCCCATAGAAACAAGCCCATTGATAACCCCGTCCTGAATGGCTGAAGGCAAACGAAGAAGCCTTAAAAGATTCGCGATTGTCGTTCGATTCTTTCCAACAGCATCAGCCACCTGTTCTTGGCTCAATTGAAATTCTTCCATCAACCGCTTAAAGGCCCTTGCCTCTTCGATAGCATTCAACTCTTCTCTTTGAATATTTTCAATCAAAGCCAAAACCAGCGCCTCATCGTCAGACACATCTTTCACAACCGCAGGAACAAACTCAATACCCAAAGATTGCGCCGCACGCAGCCGCCTTTCTCCGGCGACAACTTCAAACCCTGTCTCTGTGGGACGAACCAAAATCGGCTGCAAAATCCCTTTCTCTTTGATGGAAACTTTCAGCTCTTCTATGCCGTCTTGAGCATAATTCAATCTTGGCTGCAAAGAATTATATTGGATATCGGCTGTTTTTATCATTTCTGCTGTTTTTTGGGAAACACCACCAATGTTTTCATCTGTTGTTGATGAAATCAATGCAGACAGACCCTTGCCTAAAACCGCTCGCTTTTCCATCATATGATTGCCCCCGAAGATTGTTCCAGCTCTTGCATTAAACCTTAAAAATCAGTCTATTGTTTTTCGCTACCATCAGACTGCCCAGATTTGCCAGCTTCACACTTCTCCCCATTTCTGCACAAAAACTCACACGCCAGCTCCTCATATTTCTTCGCCCCTATTGATGCCGGATCATAGCACAAAATAGGCTTGCCAAAACTCGGCGCCTCGCTTAAACGAATATTTCTCGGAATAACAGATTCAAACACTTTGCCCTTAAAATACCCTTTAATTTCATTAATAACTTCATTTGTCAGATTTGTCCGATAGTCAGCCATTGTTAACAAA